>JAHEML010000634.1 GCA_024643705.1 Caldilineaceae bacterium
TACTGTGCTTGTCGTTGTCCTGGCTGGCCCCCTCCTGGTGACCCGTATTCTCCATTTCCGTTCGATTTTGCACCAGGGGATTGTTCTCGACGGCCAAGTGATTCGGCGTACGGTCGCCTTTGCCGAATACCGGGTGGATTACGTCTTTCAACACCATTATCAATCCTTTCAACAGCGCAATGCGGTGCGCCGCCAACGCCACATCGAAGCCCGCCACACCCTGGAGCCGGGCAGCCCCGTTTCGGTGCTGGTTCACCCCTATCTGCCCGAACGCTCCCTACTCATCGACCTCTATCGAGCCTAGCCCATGCCCCACAACCCATCTACTGCTTTGCGCTTTCCCAGACTGCGCCAGGTAAATGTGCGTCGCCAGCAGCAAAAAGGCCACGCCTACTACCTGCTGCAAGACCCCTTCGAACTCATCGACGATTCTTTGCTCGTGCCACAAGCATTTGGCCCGCTGCTGGCCCTGTGCGATGGCACATTGGCCGATGCCGGGGCTATCCGCCAAGCCGCCGCCCAACGCTATCAAATGACCGTGGATATGGAGGCAGTTGGGGCGCTTTTGGCCGCGCTGGACGAAGCCTGCCTGTTGGAGAATGAGCGTTCGGCGGAGGCCCTTGCCCAAAAAGTGGCCGACTACCGGGCACTGCCCGCCCGCCCCACATCCCACGCGGGGCTGGCCTATCCCGACGATCCGGCTACACTCACCCGTCTGCTGGACAGCTATTTGCACACGCCCATCGGCCCCCGGGGAAGCGACGATTGGGGCACCCCCAATGGCTCGTCTCCCCTGGACGTGAAAGGTGTTTTCAGCCCCCACATCGACTATCAGCGGGGTGGGCCTGTCTACGCCCGCACCTGGCAGGCCGCGGCCCAGGCTGCCCAAGCCGCCGAACTGGTCATCCTCATCGGCACAGACCACTACGGCAGCGACCTCTTCACCCTCACCCGGCAGAGCTACGCCACCCCCTTGGGCCGTTTACCCACCGAGACAGCTCTAGTGGATGACCTGGCCCAGGCTGTGGGAAGCGAAGCCGCCTTTGCCGGTGAGTTGCGCCATTTGCAAGAGCATTCGCTGGAGCTGGTGGCCGTCTGGCTGCAACACGCGCGGCGGGGCAAGCCTGTGGCCCTGGTTCCCCTGTTGGTGGGCGGGCTGCACAGCTTTTTTGGCGAGAAGGGAGGGCCATCTGCCGATGGGCGGGTACGTGGTTTTGTGGAAACAGTGCAGCGTCACGCGGCCATCCGTCCCACCCTGGTGGTGGCGTCGGGCGACTTGGCCCACGTAGGCCCGGCCTTTGGCGGCCAGCCTCTTACTTCGGCCAGTCGCACTCGACTACGCGCCGCAGACGACGAACTGGTGACACGGATGGTGGCGGGGGATGGGGAGGGTTTCTTCCAGGCTATTCGCCGGGTGGAAGATCGCAACAACGTCTGCGGGGTGACACCGGGCTACCTGACCATGAAAATTCTGGGGGAAGGGGTGCAGGGCCAGCGCTTGGCCTACGACACCTGCCCCGCCGACGACGCGGACACCTCCGCGGTGACCATCGGCGGGGTTGTCTTTGGGTAGTCTAGCAGAGGAACAAGCTAGCCTGCCGTCTCGTCATCCCTTTTCCCCTTCCTCTCCCTCCACAGACCCTTGTGCTATAATCCCCCTATGTATCTCGACCGCGACTACACGCCCCGCCGCCGCAAAAATCGCAACTGGCTCTGGTGGATCGCCATTCTGGTCTTCATCAGTTCCTATTTCTATGTCCGCCAACCGGATTGGCTGATGAATCAACCCCTGCAACCCACAGCCACCCCCACCCGCAGCGCCCTCTCGTGGCAGGCCGAGGCCGAAATCCACCACAAAGTAGGCGATTTCAGCGCGGCCCTGGCTGCCTATGCCCGCGCCGCCCAGCTCGAGCCGGACAACCCAGACCCCCTGGTGGCCCAGGCCGAAATCTACATGACCGACCGGCGCATCACCCAAGCCTACGAACTGGCAGCCCAGGCTGTGGCCGTCAACCCGGAAGATGTGCCCGCGCTCAACATCTACGCCCGCAGCCTGGATTGGCAAGGCCGCTACGAAGAGGCCATCAACGCCGCTTTCGACGCCCTGGACCTGGACGGCGAAAATCCCACAACCCTCGCCATTCTGGGCGAAATCTACAGCGACGTGGGCAACTGGTCCCGTGCCCAGGATTATATCGACCAAGCCCTGGCCATCGACCCCCGCCACGTGCTGGCCCTGCGCAACCAGGCCGTGCTCTACGAATTGCAGGGCGACTACGAACGGGCCATCGACATCTTCAAGCAGGCCATTGCCGTCGCCCCAGATCAGCCCGACCTCTACATCGAAACCGGTCGCCAATACCAGGCCCTGGAAGATTGGGACAACGCCCTTGCCAGCTATCAACAGGCCGTGGATGTAGCCCCCACCGCCGTCACCCTGGACGCATTGGGCTGGGGGCTGTATTTGAGCAACGACACCCTGCAAGCCCAGCGCGAACTGCGCAAAGCCGTGGAACTGGACAGCGAGTATGGCCCCGCGTTGGCCCATTTGGGCATGGCCTACTATGCCCGGCGCAACTACGAAGAAGCCGCGCCCACCCTGGAAAAGGCGGTCGCTATTCTGGGCGACGAGTCGCGCATCGAGTATTATTACTCCCTGGGGTTGGCCTATATCTACAAAAAGCCCGAAGAATGCGACAAAGCCCGCATCTGGTTGACCAAAGCCCTGGAACTCGACCCCGAATCCCTGGCCGCGTTGGAGGGATTGCGCATCTGCTCCTAGCAAAAGCAGCCACAAACAGTGCCACAAACGGTGCCACAAACAGTGCCACAAACAGTGCCGAGTTGTTGATCGGTTGATTGGTTCATTCGGACCTGGCTGAATCGCCGCAAAATCAAATCAACCAATACCCATTCAACCAAAAACAAGCCCTCATCCTATGGCCTATCAACGCTCGCGACTCAAATCATCACTCCCCCGCCAGGTCACCCTGGGGGAACAAAGGCGACAGCGTACACCCGGCTCAGACGACGAACAGCCGGGCCATCTGCCCCCCCTGGTCTCGCCCCCCAGGGACGAAAAAGCCATCCGCGAGCGGGCCTCCACCCGCACGGTTGCCAGCAAACGGCGTATCCAGCGCCGGGTGACGCCCCTGGAAGT
>JAHEML010000635.1 GCA_024643705.1 Caldilineaceae bacterium
TGTGCAATTGGTCATCAACAAGCCTGCCCAAAGCCGGACCGATGTCGTACTTGATTTGCCATTCGTGGATCCGTCCATTCCAGAGCTGGTCGAGGTGCATCTGAGTGCGCCCGGTTTTAGCGAAACAACCGGGGTCAACCGCCGCACCCTGGTTGTCTACCAGGGCGAAGATTCCGACCCGGCCATCTTCCTGCTCAAACTTCTGAACACAAGCACCGGCACCAAAGAGCTACGCATCGACTTCTACCATCTGGGTTACCCCATCGGCAGCGCCACCTTCAAGACCGAAGTGACAGCCATGAATACTGGCGGTCTGGGAGCTACGCGCACCCCTGCCGGTGGGCGGCCTCCTTTGCGCACTGGGCCGCGCCCAGCATTGGGCAACCGCCCGGGCGCGCCTGTGGCCCCGCCCGAACCCGAAGAGACACCCACCAACAGCGGCACGGCTGCGCTGATCGAAGGGATCGACGGGCTGCAATTTGTGCAGCCGGGAACCCAGGTTCCCGATGTGATCTTGCGGGTAGTGCAGGATGCAGACGACAAGACACTGCGCTTCACCCTGCTTTCGCCCCTGGGCAAGATCGGCTATCGGGAAAAAGCCATGGGCACGGTAACCATTCAGCGTCTCAAAGACCCCACCCTCTTGCTGGCCGACTATTTTGCCGACCTCAACGTGATGGCCCTTGCGTCTGTCGAAAGCCTGGACGAATCCGAGGCAACCAACAATCTGGACAAAACCATCAGCATTGGCAATGCTATTTATGAAGAGATTTTCCCGGAAGAGTTGAAAGAAGAATATTGGCGGCTGAAGCATCTGCGTGATGAAGGGAAGATCAGTACCCTGCTGGTGCTAAGCGACGAGCCTTGGATCCCCTGGGAGATGGTCTATCCCTATAGCGATGACGAAACCGAAAATGATTTTCTGGCCGGGGTTTGGCACATGAGCCGCTGGCAGGCTGGGCGGAGTCTCAACCCAAAGTTGATAGTCCAAGCGGTTCAGCTCGTTGCCCCCACCCTGGACTTGACCTTTGTCCAGGAGGAAAAGGAATATTTCGACGCCATCCCCGCATCCCAGCCCCAGGTGAGCGTTGGGGAGCCGATTACCGACCGCTTCCATTTCCTGCAGAAAATCAAAGAAGGCAAAATTCAACTGCTGCATTTTGCCACCCACGCCAGCTTCGAAGGCGAGAACGCCGAGCGTTCGCCCATCCACCTGGAAATGGGCGACATCATCATACCCACCGACATGAGCGGCCCAGCCACGGTTGGCATCCGTCAAGAGAGACCACTGGTCTTTCTCAACGCCTGCCACGGTGGGCGGCTGGAATTTACATTGACCGGGCTGGGCGGTTGGGCCGAACGCATGGTGAAACAGGTGGCAGCCACGGCATTTGTCGGGGCCTATTGGGAGATCAACGACGAGCTTGCCTCGCTCTTTGCCCGCACATTCTACGACGGACTGCGGGCGAACCAGACCCTGGCCCAGGCATTCCATTCGGCCCGCCAGACTGTGCGCACAGCAGCACCCGCCAACCCCACCTGGTTGGCCTACACCCTCTATGGCGACCCCAACGCGCGCATATCGTGGGGGGATGAGTGAGCAAGAATTGGTAAAAAGTAGTATACTGGGGGGTGTCGGCTTGTGGGCCGACGCCCCTTTTTTTGTTCAACCCACCAACACCCTGCGAGTCTGTTTCATGGCTACACCCATGCGCCGCCAATACCTGGAGATCAAGGGTCAATATCCCGAATGTATCCTCTTTTTCCGGTTGGGCGATTTCTACGAAACCTTTGACGACGATGCCAAAATTGTGGCTGAAGTCTGCGATGTGGTGTTGACCAGCCGCCCTGTGGGCAACAACCAGCGAGTTCCCCTGGCCGGTGTGCCTTATCACAGTGTGGAGGGCTACTTGGCCCGGCTCGTCAAGGCGGGCTACAAAGTGGCCGTGGCCGAACAGGTGAGCGAAGCAGGCAATGGTTTGGTGGACAGAGCCGTGCGTCAGGTGGTCACCGCGGGGACGATCACCGAACCGTCCATGCTGGACGAAGATCGCAACAACTATCTGGTGGCAGTGGCCTTCAACAACCGGGGCACAGAGGCAGGGGTTGCCTATTGCGACATCACCACGGGTGAGTTTGCCGCCGCTCAATTCGAGGGGGCCAGTGGCGACGGGGTAGAGCGTCAGATCGCCGAAGAACTCAGCCGCCTGAAACCCAGCGAACTGATCACGGCGGACTGGGTGCTGGCGGACACCGGGCTTGGGCCATTGGTCGAAAGTTTGGGCGCGATCGTGTCCCGTGTGGAGCCGTGGCAGGTGGAACAGGAGACAGCCCGGGAGAGCCTGCAACGCCACCTCCAAGTCTCCAGCTTGGACGGCTTTGGTCTGCAAGGCCAACCCCAGGCCATTCGAGCCGCCGCGGCTGTGGTCGCCTATTTGACAGCCATGCAGCCCGCGGTTCTTCCCCAACTGACCAGCTTACATCGCTACACCCCCCGCGATTTTATGACCCTGGACGAGTTTACCCGGCGCAATCTGGAGCTGACCGAGACCATTCGCGGTGGGCGTGTTCAGGGCAGCCTGTTGGGCGTGTTGGACGAAACATCCACGCCTATGGGCGGGCGAATGCTGCGCCGCTGGCTGGGGCGGCCCCTGCTTCAGATCGACGCGATCAACCGGCGGCTGGATGCGGTACAGGCCTTTGTAGAGCGACCGAGCACCTGCACCGAAATGCGCCAGGCGTTGCGCGGGCTGGGCGATCTGGAACGCTGGATCAATCGGATTATCCAGGGCAACGCCCTGCCCCGTGACTTGATGGGCAGCCGGGAGAGCCTGCGCCGTGTGCCTCAGATTCGGGGGTTGATTGAAAATGGTGTGTGGGTCTCTGCTTTTGACGATCCCGACGCTGGGCAACGGTTTGCCCAGGAAATTTTGTCCCAGCTCCCACCCTGCGATGATCTGCTTGCCCTGCTGGAAAATGCCATTGCCGACGAGCCGCCGGCCACCCTGAACAATACCGGCCTGATCCGGGATGGCTATAGCGAAGAGTTGGATTCGATCGTCTTCAAAAGCCGCCACGCCAAAGAGTGGGTTGCCAACCTGGAGCGCAGCGAACGGGAGCGGTTGGACATCAAAAGCTTGAAAGTAGGCTACAACAAGG
>JAHEML010000636.1 GCA_024643705.1 Caldilineaceae bacterium
CTCTACGGCCCGGCTGAGCTGGCTGAGAGCAACCACGGGCACGTTGAGTTCGCGGGCCAGTTCCTTGAGCGAACGGCTGATGTAGCTGATCTCCTGCTGGCGATTTTCGCCCCGGCCCGGTGTGCTGTGCCCAGACATGAGCTGCATGTAATCGATGATGATCATGTCCAGGCCATGCTCGGCATACAAACGCCGGGATTTGGTGCGGATATCCATCACAGTGGCGCCAGGGGTATCGTCGATAAAGACTTTGGTCGCGGCCAGGGTATTGGCAGCTTCCATCAGGATGGGCCATTCGTCGTCGTAGACCTGGCCCAAACGTAATCGGTGGCTGTCGATGGCCGATTCCACCGAAAGCAAGCGCTGAACCAACTGCTCGTTGTTCATTTCCAGGCTGAAGACGGCTACCCGTGCGTTGTAGCGTTTGGCCGCGTTTTGGGCGATGCCCAAGCCCAGGCTCGATTTGCCCATGCCTGGCCGCCCAGCCAGAATAATCAAATCGCTCTTCTGAAACCCCCCCAGCATTTTGTCCAGCATAACAAAGCCGGTGGGTACACCCATCAGGGTGTCTTGGTTGCGGGCCAAAAAGTCGATGGTATCGACCACATTCGCCATGATGGTGGAGATGGGGGTCAGGTCCCGGTGAATGCGGCTTTCGCTGATCCCAAAGATAATCTGCTCGGCCCGATCGACTACTTCGTCGACATTGTTGCTTTCATCGAAGGCCAGCTCGGCAATTTTGCCAGCCGCACCGATCAATCGGCGCAAGATGGCCGTGCGCTCGACGATGCGGGCGTAGAAATCCACATAGATAGCCGTGGGTGTGCTGTTGATCAACTCGGTGATGTAGGCCGGGCCGCCGATTGCTTCCAGCCGTTCCTGACGCTCCAGTTCGTCCACCAGGGTGACAAAGTCGGCAGGCTCCCGCCGCTCGTGGAGGGCAATGAGCGCGCTGAATATCCACGCATGGCGCTCCCGGTAGAAATCCTCGGCCCGCACAAAGCTGGCAATTTTGACAACTGCATCGGGATCGATGAGCAGCGCGCCAAGCACGGCGCGTTCGGCGTCGATATTGGCCGGTATGGTTTTGACGGCTGTGTCGAGGGCTTCGCTCACGATATGCTCTGCTTGCTGTTGGTCTCTTGGCTGTTGGTTTCTGCTAGACTTTGTCCACGGCAGGTGGGTTGCCTAGGCCGTTCCAAGAAAACAAATCTCTAATTGACGGCATTAAAGCTGCTGCATGAGCATCGCCATACAGGGAGGCCATTGCTTGCAGCGGCCCTATTGCCTACGGATAAAAGCGGGGATAGACTGATGACAGGCTGGTGATACTCTCTACGGCGCAAAAACGGCGAGCCGTTGAATAGACTCGCCGTTACCGTTCGCATAAGGCGCAGGTACGCGCCATTCGCATCCCAAAAATCCGTCTCACATTGTCATGCCAGATTATCGATGTCCAATCCTTCGATAAAGTCCCGAAAAACGTCAAGGTCTTCATCTTCGGCTACGGCCACACCTTCGCCAGCCAGACCTTCTTCGTCATCGACAAGATGAAGCTCTTCTTCCGGCTCCATGCCCGCCCGCTCCATCACATCTTCGTCAATGTAGATAGCTGCATCCATGCGCACAGCCAAAGCGACAGCATCGCTGGGGCGGCTATCGATCTCGATTGTCCCGCCCTGCACTTCTAACACAATTTTGGCAAAAAAGGTGTCGTTTTGCAGGTCGCTGATCAGCACATGAGAAACTTCGCCGTCCAACTTCTGGATCAAATCTCGCAACAGATCATGGGTCATGGGGCGGCTCACCTCGACGCCCTGCAATTGGATGGTGATGGCATCAGCCTCGAAGGGGCCGATCCAGATGGGGAGGTAACGGGTACCACCCTCTTCGCGCAATACAACAATCCGATGTTGCGACATCAAGCTAACACGGACACTGTCAATCAGAACTGGAATCATAAATGGCTCCCGGTCACGCTCTTCTGTGGTGATGAAGAGGTATTCGGCGTATCTGGAGGAATGAAAAGCATTATAGCATAGGCCCAATCGGGTGCAAAGTGATTTTACTGCCATTTTCCATCTCGGTACCCCTCGTCAAATTCTCACAGATGATATATGATAGACCTATGCCTCTCGAAACCACGTTGCCGACCATTTGGCTTGTCTCCCCCTACCACACGGGTAGCCATCTTTCCTGGGTGGATGGCTATCGCACCCACAGCCGCCACCATGTTGTGCCGCTGACCATGCCAGGCCGTTTTTGGAAGTGGCGCATGCAGGGTGGGCCTGTGGAATTGGCCGAGCAAGCCAGGCAAAAGCTCGCTAAAGATGGCCCACCCGCAGCGATTCTCGCCACCGATATGCTCAATCTTCCTGCCTGGCTGGGGCTGCTGCGCCGAGACCTCCCCACAAGCATCCCTCTTTTCCTCTACATGCACGAAAACCAGCTCACCTATCCTGCCAGGGTCGGCGAAAAGCCTGATCTCACATACGCCATGACCAATTGGTTGAGCCAGCTTGCCGCCGATCGGGTCATCTTCAACAGCGACTATCACCGGCGTAGCTGGTTTGCCGGGTTGCCCAATCTGCTGAAGCACTTCCCAGATTACAACCATCCGGAGAAAATTGACCAGGTGGCGGCGCGCTCGCTTGTGTTGCCCGTCGGCATCCATTGCAACCGGATCAGCCAAGCCCGGTCGGTAGATGATCGGATGCCTGGGGATGGTGGGGCAGAGGACGCAGGCAATCGGCCGCCGCTTATTTTGTGGAATCAGCGCTGGGAGTACGACAAACGGCCCGACCGTTTCTTCCGGCTGCTCTATCGGCTGGTTGCAGAGGGGGTGGATTTTCGGTTGGCGGTGGCAGGGGAGAATTTTCGCCGTGAGCCAGAAGAATTTGAAGAAGCCCGCCAACGGCTTGGCCCCTACATTGTGCAATGGGGGTTTTTGAAATCGGCCCAAGCCTACCGGGCGCTTCTCAATCAGGCTGATCTGGTGATCAGTACGGCTGATCATGAGTTTTTTGGTATCAGCATCTTAGAGGCTGTAGCAGCAGGCGCATTCCCCCTTTTGCCCGACCGCCTCAGCTACCCCGAGCTGATCCCCGCAGACATTCACCCAGCCTGTCTCTACACCGACGACGACGAT
>JAHEML010000637.1 GCA_024643705.1 Caldilineaceae bacterium
ACATCCGGCCATCACCGGGCTGATCATCGGCTCTGTCAAGCCCAGCGAAGCCACCGATAACCGCACCATTTGGGACGCAGAGATTCCGGCCCAACTGTGGGCGGACATTCGAGAAGACGGGCTGGTAGAAGCTGGCGCGCCGCTGCCGTGAGGATGACAGGGTGACAGGGTGACAGGGTGACAAGGTGACTGTCACCCTGTCACCCTGTCTGCTTTACTCCTCGCGGCACACATTCTCCAGCCGACCAATCTTCTCGATCTCGATTGCCACGGTGTCGCCGCTCTTCATCCAAAGCTGGGGTGTGCGCCCCATACCCACGCCGTGGGGCGTGCCCGTCAGGATCACATCGCCCGGTTCCAGGGTAAATGCCTGGGAGCAGTACGAGATCAGCTCGGCCACGCCAAAGACCATTTGTGATGTGTTGCTCTCCTGGACAACTTGCCCATTGAGGATGCAGCGGATGTCAAGGGTTTGGGGATCGCCGATTTCGTCGGCAGTGACAAAGCCAGGCCCGATAGGGCAGAAGGTATCCAGGCTTTTGCCCCGAATCCACTGACCATCGCCCATTTGAATTTCACGGGCGCTTACATCGTTGGCGCAGGTGTAGCCCGCCACATAGTTCAGGGCATCTGCTTTGCTCACCCGGCGGGCTGCCGTGCCAATGACGACGGCAAGCTCGGCTTCGTAGTCCACTTCTTTTGTCAGTTCCGGCGACCAGACGATCTCGTCGCCGGGGTTGATGACGCTGGATGTGAATTTGGTGAAGATCAGCGGGCGGGGGGGTGGCGTGCTGTTCGTCTCCCGGATGTGGTCCATATAGTTCAGCCCAATCGCCACAATCTTGCCGGGGCGACCAACCGGGTTGAGCAGTTTCACGCTGCTGCGGGCCACACTGCCTGTGATAGTGCCGGTTTTGCCAGCCAGAATATCGGCCCAGCTTGCGTCGGTGATGTTGATGGTGTCGCCTGCGGCTATGCCGAAGACTGTGTTGCCGTCGTGTTCGAATTTTAGCCATCTCATGGGTGGGTATCTCCTCTACTGGTTGATGGATGGGGGTGCGGTCTGGAAAAGTTGCCCAGATCCGCATGGCACTGTGTCATTGTGCCAAATGAGACGCAATAATGCACGCGGGGAAAACGCCCCGCAACGCGTTTGACATCGCCCAGCCCCTGTGCTATTCTTGCTGCCATCCGCTAAATGCTGGATACTGGAATCACGGAGTTTTCGATGAATTTGCCTTCCTCTGCTGGAACATCTATCGAAACCAAACAGGCTCTTCGCCAACGCGAAGACGATTCCGTGTTGCTGTTGCCCATTGCCCTCTTGAATGGTCCCACAGCCAACGAAATGGTGCAATCCACAAACCTACGCCAAGACTGGCGTGGGTTTTCTTTTGGCAACTTTTGGTTTGGCTATTATTTTGGAACCACTCACTCGTCTCCACAGACGGAGGAGCGCTGGGCCGTGTAGCACCGCCCACAGACGCACCGAGAGCGTGGAGACAACCTCCACGCTCTTTTTTTATGTCTTCTGTCGGGTTGAAACAATCTGGCAGGCGGTCGGAGATGGATTGAGAATCGTGAAGCGTAAAACGGGAGATGGGTGCTTCTGTTCATGTTTCACGCATCACAGTTCAGCAGAACGATCAACAGAACAAACAGAAACAAGCACTCATACAAGAGGAGCGATCCATGATCTGTCGAGGTGTGCGCGGGGCAACAACGGTGGACGAAGATAAACCGGAAGCGATTTTGCGGGCCACCCGTGAACTGCTGGCCCTGATGATTCATGTCAATGGCATCCAATCCGAGGATGTAACCAGTGTGATCTTCACCACCACCAAAGATGTTGTTTCCCAATACCCGGCCCTGGCTGCCCGCCAGTTGGGCTGGCTGGATGTGCCGCTGTTGTGCAGCCACGAGATGGAAGTGCCCGGCAGCCTGCCCCATTGCATCCGCATTTTGTTGCACTGGAACACAGCGTGCAGTCAGGCGGATATTCAGCACATCTACCTGGGCGATGCCCAATCCCTGCGCCCGGACAAATCCATTACCGAAGAAGTGGACATGACCGAATTGCAGCGCTGGATTAACGAGCAGATGGAGAAGTGGAAAGTCGCACGGTGAGAAATGGGTAATCCACGGAACACTTTTCGTCCTGGAAACGTGAAACGTAAAACGTGAGATCACCGACCTTCTTCACGCATCACGTATCACGTTTCAGCAGTACCAAATCAGATCGACCAGTCCATTCAGTTTCACAAAGAGGGGGTCTACTCCATGACAACCGTCGCATTTCAGGGCGAACACGGCGCCTATTCCGAAGAAGCCATTCGCTCCCATTTTGGGCAGACAGTAGATACCTTGCCTTGCCACGCCTTCGAGAATATCTTTGACGCAGTGGAAGGCGGCACGGCCACCTTTGGTGCTGTGCCCGTGGAAAACAGCCTGGCGGGCAGCATCAACAAAGCCTACGATCTTCTCTTGGAGCACGACCTGAAAGTGCATGGTGAAATCACCTTGCGGGTGCGCCACAACCTGCTCACCATTCCTGGCAATGCTGGTGAAATCGTCCAGGTGCGCAGCCACCCCCAGGCCCTGGCCCAGTGCGAAGGCTTTCTTAACCGCAACGGCTACAAGGCGATCCCCTGGTACGACACAGCGGGCAGCGCCAAAGAGTTAGCCGAGAAGCCCGAACCCAATATCGGTGTCATCGCCAGCCGCCTGGCCGGTGAAATCTATGGGCTGGAGACAGTGCAGTCGGGCATCGAAGATATGCGCCACAACTACACCCGCTTCTTTATCGTCGGCAAAGGCGAGGCCGAGCGGGTAACTAATGCCAAAACTTCCCTCGTCTTTGCCACGCCCCACAGCCCCGGCGCGCTGCACGGTTGTCTGGGCGAATTTGCCCAACGGGGCATCAACCTGATGAAGATCGAAAGCCGCCCCCGGCGTAACCGACCCTGGCAATATGTCTTTTATCTGGATTTTGTCGGCCACTGGCAAGACGACCACTGCGGCGCAGCACTATTGGGCCTGCTCAACCGGGCCGCCTTTGTCAAACTATTGGGCAGCTTTCCACCCGCACCGCTCCCTCAGGAAGATGAAGGAACCGTGCAGTCGGCGGTGTTACAAATCTAACCAGA
>JAHEML010000638.1:0-1441 GCA_024643705.1 Caldilineaceae bacterium
TCATCAGATAGCCCAGGGTTCCGCTAAATGTGCCGGCCATGCGGGTGATCTCGTCACCGCTGGCAATCAACCGGTTCAGCGTAGCGATAACGGGCAAGCCCGCGCCCACGGTCGTCTCCCAACGAGTGGTGGAGAGGGTGCGGGGATGGCCCGGAGTGGCTCCGGCTCGGGTGAGCCGGTCGTACGCCTCCTGCTGAACAGTGAGTGGTTTCTTGTTGGCCAGAGCAATTTTGTAGCCCCGTTCCAACCCAAAAAGCAGCGCGGGAAGGGTGTCGTCGGTGGCGGTACAATCGACAATGATCGCACCTGGCCGCCCCGCGATGTCCACAATGCCAAGCAGATCGTCCTGGCTGCCGCCTAAATCGTGGGCGGCCAGGGATCGACCTGCGTCCTTCAATGCCAGGGCTTCTTCGATCTGCTGATCATGCAGCCCTTCTATCGGTTCAATCAGGGCGCTGCGGCTGTCGCACAGGGCGAGAAAGCGAATCTCCAGATCGTATTGATCAGCGTGGAAATCCCGCTTTTCAAGAATCTGGCGCACCAGCGCCCGGCCCACACCGCCCAGACCGAAGAGGATGACGGGAAGTTGTTGCATGATCTATTTTTCTCCTAAACTGAATGCATCGTGGATAGCCTGCACGGCTACGTCCGACTCGGCACGGATGACGACCAGGCTGATATTGGCTTCGCTGGCACCCTGGGCAATGGCAATGACATTGATATTATGGCTGCCCAATGCGTTGAAGACCCGTGCTGCGATGCCCGGCACGCCCTTCATACCCGTGCCGACCACAGCCACAATCACAATATCGGTCTGGCTGTGAATATCTTCGATAAGATGCTGCTTCAGCTCTCGCTCGAATTCGATCTGGAGCGTCTGCACCACCCGGGCCGCTTCTTTGGCAGGCACAACAAAACAGATGCTCTGTTCGCTGCTGCTCTGGCTGATCATGAGCACATTGGCGCTCTGCCGGGCCACCGCGCCAAAGGTGCGGGCTGCAATGCCGGGCACACCCATCATCCCCCGGCCTGCCACCGTGATCATTTGCATCTCTTTGATGGCGGTGATGGCCTTGACACCCAGGGGCCGGTTGGGGGTGGATTCGATGATGCGTGTGCCGGGGTGGGTTGGATTAAATGTGTTGAGCACCCGTACGGGAATCTTCTTTTCGATGGCAGGTGTCACGGTTTTAGGATGCAATACTTTGGCCCCATAGAAAGCCAGTTCCGCCACCTCTTCGTATGTCAATTCTTCCAGACAGCGGGCATTTTTGACGATGCGTGGATCGGCTGTCAGCACCCCATCCACATCTGTCCAAATCTGAATTTCGTCCACATTCAGCGCGGCGCCGATGATCGCGCCGGAATAGTCCGAGCCACCCCGGCCCAAGGTGGTGGGGATACCATTTTCGGTGGCAGCCACAAAGCCGGTGATTACAGG
>JAHEML010000638.1:1451-3144 GCA_024643705.1 Caldilineaceae bacterium
AACCCCGCTCTGCACCATGGGCAACAGCCGGTCGATGCAGCGGGCAAAGGTCTGTTCCATCAGCGGGCTGGCGCTGCCAAAGTTGTCGTCGGTGATGATCAGTTCGCCGGCATCCACAAATTGGGCCTTGATTCCCTTGGCGCGCAGGACAGCCGCAAGCAGGGGCGCGCTCAGCCGCTCACCCATGCCAGAGACCACATCCATCCCCCGGTCGGTCAATTCGCCCAACACGGCGATGCTGCGGCAAAGGCGCTCGTATTCCCGCAGACGGCTGTCAAAGAGACGCCCCAGCGCGGCCCGCTCCACCCCGTCCTCGATGAGCTGGCCGCACACCATCTGATGTTTCATCAGCAGGGTGCCCCTGGCTTCGCGATAAGGGGTTTCGTCGCCGAGCGCGGCGGCTTGGGCAGAATCGATCAGGGAATTAGTCACGCCGCTCATGGCGCTGGTCACCACGATAACACCGGGTCGGGCTGTGGCTGCTTGTTCTGCTACCTTCTGGGCCACAATCCCAGCCGATGCCCCAATGGCTTCTGTAGAACCAACCGATGTGCCACCGAATTTCATGACGATCATTGCAGGAGACCTCGCGCGCTGGAATACGGAAAAATGAACTGTGTTGCGTATTGCGTATCGCGTAAGTAGTGATATCGGTCAGACAGATTTCGTTGTCGGGTAGGGTGTGAAACGTGATGCGTGAGAAAGTCCGAATGTTCTCACGTTTCACGTTTCATCACAACAAATCTATAGTCAGCTACATGCCCAAATACGCAACAAAAAACCTCTTGCCTGGTAGACAAGAGGTGCATTGCTCGATTGCTCTGCTTCCCTCTCATCGTCCAGAACATGTCTGCCGGAATTGGCACCCTGTCGCTATCGGTAGCTGCTCTGCCACCTGATACCGGGTTGCCGAGGCTTCATAGGGCCGGTCCCTCTGCCTCTCTGGATAAGAGTCGTACAATTCAATTGTTGTTAGAAAATATAGCAAGAAGAGGCGGAATTGTCAAAGATTTTCCATCTTCACTTCCACCGCTTTACTGCTCCCGCCTCATCTCTTCCAATATCTGCCAGCAGACGAGTTGCATCCGGGGCATGTGGAATGGCCCCTTCCACAAGTTGCCTTTCAGGGTGGTGGAAAGCCGCCCATCCCGGTGCAGATAGCCGAACCATTCGCCATGTTCCGGGTCGGGGAAGTGGCTGTAGGCCCAGTCGTGGGCCATCTGATGCCAGCGTGCATACTTCTCACCACCTGTGAGCTGATAGGCCAGCAGGGTGGCGATAATCGCCTCGTTCTGGGGCCACCAAAACTTCATATCGTGCCAATACTCCTGCACGGGCAGCCCTTTCACATCCCGAAAATAGATGATGCCGCCGTATTCCTCGTCCCAACCCCAGCGCCACATCCAATCCAAAATTTGTGTGCCCAGGCGGATCAACCCTTCGTCTCGTCCCCGCAGTTTGGCTTCGTGGAGGATAAACCAGGCAGCTTCGATGGAATGGCCGGGGTTAAGCATGCGCCCATCAAAATGATCCGAGAATTCGCCGTTAGGCCCTACCGATTCCAGCACCGCCTCAAATTCGGGTTTCATAAAATCCCGTTCGATTTCGGCGATACAGCGGTCGATCTGCGTTGTGTAGGGTGATGGGTCGGCCACCGCCTCGCGCAATATCTGCGCAGTGACGATCAGAATCA
>JAHEML010000639.1 GCA_024643705.1 Caldilineaceae bacterium
GACGGCTGTCTCGGCGATCTCGCAGTTGAGTGCGATGCCAGTACGGATGGTGGCTTCGACGGCGGCCCGGTTGATCACCGGCAGCGCGCCCGGCAGCCCCAAACAGACGGGACAGGTGTGGGTGTTGGGCGGATCGCCCTGATAGTCGGCACTGCACCGACAGAACATCTTTGTGTTCGTCAGCAACTGGGCGTGAACTTCCATGCCCACGACGACGGAATAGGGAGTTTGGGTTGGAGTGGTTGTCATCAGAGAAGATGCATCCTGTAATCAGTGTGGAAATTATCACCATTTGCCCGGCAATGATAGCATAGGGCCACAGCCGGAACAAACAATCCCGGCCTTTCGTTCCGATCAGGAATGGAACGCAGATAACACTGATTGGGCAGATTTAGGCGGATTTTACTATTGGCATACAGACGACGGCCACATTCAACTATTAAACACAGATTTTCGCAGAAAGACGCAGATTCCCCTCTGAGGCCCCGCACCTCTGCGCCTCAGGGTTATATCCTTTTGCTGATCGCCTTGTTACTATTGGCCGCCTGCGGCGACGACCCAACACCGACCCCAAATTCGGCCCCGAACTCGGCCCCGAACTCGGCCCCATTCCCAGCGATTGTCCCTACCTTTACCCCAACCCCTCTCAGTGCAGCAGCAACTGCCCCACCCCAATCAGAGAACCGTGTCCTTTCACCGGAAACGAAACCCACCGCCCCATTGCCCACCGACACACCCACACCCGCGGCCACACCTGCCCCCCAAGAGCGCTTGGCCCAAGCCGCCCATTTGCACCGCTACGGCTACTATGCCGACGAGCAGTGGCTTCTGCTGGGGGTATTGGCCGACGAGAGGGCCGACAAAACCGATCAACTGACTGCCCGTTACCGGCTGGCCGAGTCCTTTTTGGCCGAAGACAACTTTACCCAATCACTGGATAGCCTGGACAAGTTTCAGAGCGAGGCAAGCGCCCTGGCAGCGGATGATCCCCAACGCATCAAAGCGATTTTCCTGCGGGGAGAAGCCCTGGCCGGGCTGAATCGCATGGAGGAAGCAACCGGGGCGTATCAAACCTTTTTGGCGAGCCACCCAGACCTGACGGGGGTTGTCCAGGAGATTATTGGCGATGGCTGGCAACGGGCGGGCGACAGCGACCGGGCCGGTGAGGCTTTCCGCCTGGCTGCCGATGCCACCGCCGATAGAGTGGAGACTGTGCGCTTGCTGGAACGACTGGCCGAATTGCGAGAAGGCCAGGGGCGCTGGGGCGAAGCCGGGGCCGTGTTGGAAGAGATGCTCGACCAAAGCTTCAACCCTGGCTATCGGGTGGGGCTGTTGCGTCGGGCCGGGGATGCCCAAGCCAGAGCAGGCAACGAGGGCGCGGCCATCGCCCACTGGCAAGCCGCACTGACCGAGCGACCCGACAGCACCGCCGCTTACCTGGCTTTGGTCGAATTGATCAACCGCAATCAACCAGTGGATGCCCTTTTGCGTGGGCAGATCGATATTTTCGCCGAAGCCTGGCAGCCAGCACTGGATGCCTATCAAACCTCCCTCTCCTCCTCTGGCACGGATGACACCCGCCGGGGCGATGCGTGGCTGGGCATAGCCCGCGCCTACATGGGGCTGGGCCAGTGGGGCGAGGCGCTGAACGCGTTGGATACTGTTGTCGCGGGCGATCCTGGGTGCGGCTGTTTTGGTTTGGCCTGGCTGGAAAAGGGGCGCTTGGAGACTCTGCGGGGCGATCCTTCGGCAGGGCGACGTATCTACCGCACCTTTGCCAGGGAGCACCCCACCGATCCCCAAGCGCCCGAAGCTCTCTGGCGCAGCGCGCTTTCTGCCATTGCCGACGATAGCGAACTGGAAGCAGCAGCGGATGTTCTGGCCCTGGCCGATGGCTTCCCCGGCAGCGAACGGGCTGCGGATGGCCTCTCTGTGCTGGGTATTGGCTCGTACGTCAACGGACTGTACAGCCAATCCCAGAATGCCTTTCAACGGCTTCAAGAGAGCTATCCCGATACCCAACCAGACGCCAGCGCTTATTGGCTGGGCCGTGCGCTCTACGCCCAGGGCCAGAGCCAGCAAGCACGCGGAATCTGGGAGGCATTGGTGGAAAACCAGCCGGAAAGCTATTATGGCGCCTTGGCAGCATTAGCATCCCGGCGGGTGGGCTACGACCCCGCTGAATTTATCTTTGGGGGGATGGAGCAAGCAGTTGGTCCTGCCACGACCCTCGCTGGGGACGATGGCAGCCGAGCGTTTGCCGAGGCGTGGCTTTCGGGCTGGGTGACACAAACCGTCACAAGTTGGGGCAGTCTGCCCACCGCGGTGGCCGACGATGTAGACCTGCGTAACGGCGAATTATTGCTGGATTTGGGGCGGCGGGGCGAGGCACTGGCCCAATTGGAATTGGTCTATCGGCGCTATCGGGATGACCCGGCCACCCTTTACGCGCTGGCCCTGCATTTTGAGAAGATGGAAACCTTTCGCCTAAGCCTGATCAGTACTGTCTGGCTGTTGGATGAAAGCCCAGCCAAACTGGTGGAGGATGCGCCGATCTTCCTGCAACGGATGGCCTATCCCCGCCATTTTGCCGAACTTATCGACGCCGAAGCCGGGCGCAACGGGATCGACCCGCTGATCTTCTACAGCCTGATCCGTCAGGAGAGCCTCTTCGAGGAGGGCGCGCGTTCCTTCGCGGCGGCACAGGGGTTGGCACAGATCATCCCCGCCACGGGCGCAGAGATCGCCGGGCGGATAGGCTTCCCCAACTATTCAAACGCCCTCATCTACCGCCCCTATATCAACCTGCGCTTTGGCACCTTCTATTTGGCCTGGGTGCGGGATTTTGTCGATGGCCGTATCGCTTCGGCGTTGGCGGGGTATAACGGTGGGCCGGGAAATTCCCAGCGCTGGCGGGAACTCTCTGGCCCAGATGACACGCTTTTTGTAGAGTTGATGGACTATTCCGAGACCCGGCTCTATTTGCAGCGGATTTTGTCCCACTTCTATCACTATACCCGGCTCTATCGGGAATAGTGCAGCGCTTTTGCTGCTCTAGCCGCTCAATCCACGTTTGATACCGCTTTCTCCGCTCGAATCCTCCTGTTGCTTTCCTTAGAACGCTCTTAGAACGCTCACTCTG
>JAHEML010000031.1:0-4374 GCA_024643705.1 Caldilineaceae bacterium
AATAGCCCGGTGCAGGTGCAGGTGGAAGGTCGAGATGACGAACGAAGCCTGGAATTTGAGTTTTTCCTTCCAAACAGAAATATGACCTTCGCTCGTCAGGCTGAGTTGCGCCTGGCTCCGAACGAAGAACAAGAAGTGACCATGTTTATCGAGCCTCATCAGCGGCGGCTGATCGGCTTTCGGAACAAGAACTATCCGTTTACCATTACAGCCAACCCACTGGGGGGGCAACAGTTTCCGCGTACCATTGCCGGGCAGGTAGTTGCCACCCCCTTGATTGGAAAGTGGGCCATTTTCTCCACTTTTCTCTTGTTCATCATCGGGTTGATCATCATCTTTTCGCCCGCAGTCTATTTGTTCGATGTCAACCCTTCGGTGGTCAACGCTGGCGACCCGATAAGCCTGAACTGGGAAGCCTCGCGATTTGCTGATGTGGAATTGGGCGGTGGCCCGGAGTTGCTCAATGTTACCCCCTCGTCCAGGGGGTCTGTGGTGGTTAATCCGATTCGTTCGACAACCTACACAGTAGATTCTATCAATTTTCTCAGCCGTTTGGGGATACCTGCCTTGTGGCCGGATCGTCTGAAACGGGTGATCATTGTGACACCAGTGGCCCCTACCATTCGCTTATCGGTGGATCGGGATGTGATTGTCCAAGGAGAATCCCTGGTGGTGGGTTGGCAGATCGCCCAGGCCGATCGGGCCACGCTTTTTATCAATGGCAACCCCCAACCTCTGCCAACAGAGGAATTTATCAACACCCTTGCGTTAAGCCCCAGGGAAGATACGGTCTTCCGCATCGAAGCTGGCAACCCGTCGGTGGCTGAGCCTATCGGCGCGCAGCGTGTGAAAGAGGTAAAGGTTGTGACTCCCACATCCACGCCCCAGCCCAAACCAGGGGTGCTGGTTTTTGATGTGCAGCCGTCGGCTATTACCGAGGGCGAGCCGGTTGTGGTTACGTGGAATGTGGTGAATGCCCCATCAGTGGACATTGAGGGGATCGGTGCAGGCTTGCCGCCTACCGGCAACCGCGAAGTCTACCCTACCCAGAACACAACCTATGTCCTGCAGGCCAGGACGGATGGCGGCAATGCCTTTAGCCAGGAATTGACCGTTTCCGTGTCGCCTCAACCTACAGCCACCCCAGAGCCAAATGCCCCTGTGGTCGAATTTTTCCGGGCCAGCCCAGACAGTGTGGTGCAAGGAAATTCTCAACGGATTACCTTGACATGGTCGATCAAGGGGAACGTGACTGAGGTGACCATCTTTAACCCAGATGTGCAACTCAATACCACCTTCACCCGCACAGGTCAGTTGCCCGTTACGGTCAATCAGACCACCTTCTTTATCCTAAGCGCGACCAATGTGGATCAAACTGCCACGTCCCAGATCGATGTGGTCGCGCTGGAACCAACCCCGACCGGAACACCAGTGCCGACCGAGACACCCGTACCGCCCACCGTCACACCGGTGCCTAATCCCAACATCGTCTTCTTTAAGCTACAAAGCGCGGCCACGCCACCAAACCAGGATGAAGTGAAGCAGGTAGGCACAGATGAATACGAGGTAGTTGTCGGTTCGCTTGTTAAGATTTATTGGTCGGTGCTGTCGGCTACTTCGGTCATGCTAGAAGGGTTTGGGACCGAACCGTTTGAAGGTGAAGAGATAGTGCAGTATGATGGAAGTGTGTCGCAGTACCTTCTGTCAACAACAAACGATCCCGCTGGCACCAACAGTACGGCAAAAGGCGCCACCATCAAGGTCAAAGCCATCACATATACACCATCCGACCCGTTCAATCTGAACGGAAGTGTCGATGGTTTGGGCCAGAACAACATTTCTTGGAGCTACTCGTCCGGGGATCAGCAGCGCATCTCTGGCTTCCGCATCTATCGGGCCAATGTGAGCGATATGAACTTTGCAGCGGTAGCCGAAGTGGGTCCACTTGTCACCAACCTTCAGGATACTACCCAACCGAATTGTGGGCGAGCCTATTTTGTGGTGGCAACGTTTACCGACTTCCGCGGGGATGTCTTTGAAACTGGTCCAAGCCCCACCAGCTGGTTTAGCCCCGCTTGTTAGCCACCCACCTGTGTTTGTTTTCGAGCCGTCTATTGTGGACTCCCCTATGCAATTGCCTTTTATCAGCATGAAGTACATCGCAAACCATCGTTTAACGCACAAAATAGTGGCTTTTTCCATCGCGGTCGTATGGGTTGGGGTTCTCCTGACGGGAGTAGCCGCGGCCGAGGAAATGCCCGGCCAGCACACCGATACCCCTGCGATGGTTTCATCGTCTGCCTCACCGTTTACTCCAGCACAAGCAATCACATCGACACAAACTCTCTTCCCCGAAACGATTCCGTCGACAGGAATCCCCGTGACCGGTGGTTCTGGACAAGTCTCCGATGGCCCTGTGGGGATTGAGGAATTGATCGCTGGAGTTGACCCACGCGCTTTGAACGAGGATGTTGTGGTTTCGGTGGAAGTGGAGGATGGTTTGACCGGTGACGGACAAGTGGTGAACGGTGACCTCGTCACATACACGATCCGGATCACCAACCAAGCCACCGACACGATCCAAAATGTTGCCATTCTGGATGTCCTGCCCCGGGGTGCGTTGCAGGAGCCTATCGAGTGTCTTGTGTATACCTGCACCAAAACTGTGGAAAGTTACCCCATCCCCGAACCTTTGGGCGGGATCGTCCTTGTGACAGAAACCCGGCAGATCATCTGGCGGGTGGCATCGATTGCCCGCGGCACAACCAGCCTTCCCTATCGTTTTCAGGGGAAACTGGTCGGCCAATCGGATGGATCAATCCTGAAAAACCAGGCATTTGTTACCTACGAATTAGAAGGTGTTCCGGGCGAAAGGGTCGCCCGCAGCCAGGAACTGCAAACACGCGTTAAGGTGGATGCCCTGGTAGGAGAAGGGGCGACAATCGCCAAAGCTGCCACATGGTTTTCCAGCGATCTGGGTGGCACGCTCAACTTGGACTGGGGTGACTTTGATCGGGATGGTGATTTGGACCTAGCCCTTGGATCATCCCTCGGGACATCCATCTATCGCAACAATGGGCGGCGGCTTCAGCTTTTCTGGTCCAATAGCAATCGCACCTTTGGGGTCAGTTGGGGCGACTTTAATAACGATGGTTTTCTCGACCTGGTGGCCGTAGGCGACGAAAACGGTGGCG
The DNA here is from genome assembly GCA_024643705.1 of Caldilineaceae bacterium. Classification (GTDB taxonomy): domain Bacteria; phylum Chloroflexota; class Anaerolineae; order Caldilineales; family Caldilineaceae; genus JACQGT01. The sequence continues at coordinate 3,195 of JAHEML010000031.1, forward strand.
AAGGACTCAGCTATGTCTATACAATCAATAATCTGACTGTTCAAGAGTTTTCTCGTTTCAAATCGTCACAGACTTTCGTCCGTGTTGTACCAGGCGATTACGACAATGATGGCGACCTTGACCTTATCCTGAGTACAAACGCCATTAACGCGCCCTGCCCCGTGCAAATGTTCACAAATAGTGGCGGCGTCTTTACACGACCTTCCGATGCGAATGGTGGTTGTGTGAGCACCAGGGCCACGGCGGCCCTGGCCCCAGGCGACGTGGACAATGACGGTGATCTGGACTTGGCCTTGGGCCTTTTCCCCAATTCAGTGCAGTTGTTCATTAACGATGGCAAGGGCCTTTTCCCAGCGGCAGATCGTCGATCCATCGATTCGTCCGCTGGCTTTTTGCCCTATGATTTTGTCTGGGGTGACTACAACGGCGACGGCTTCCTGGACATTGCAGCCGCCTACCCGCTCTTGCGCCAGGCGCGCATCTATCGCAACAGTGGTGATACAGCTTTCGTGACAACGGCCATATTGCGTACAGACCGGTTCCTCACACCGTTCAGCATCGATTGGGGCGATTTCACAGGTGATGGCCTGCTCGATCTGGCGGTTGCCAATATCGCACCTGTGGTCTGGGAGCAGACCGGTACAAGCTTTGTGAAACGAAGCCAGATGACCGTGGACCCGGTGCGCGGTCAAATTTGGAGCCTGCGGGGTGTCGACGTAGACAGAGATGGAGACCTGGACTTGGCTGTGACCAACCGAGATGGGCCAAGCCGGATATTTACTGCCTTTGCGCCGGTGTTGCGCGAGCAATTGATCAACGTACCCAACACAGGAAACCGATCCACAGCTCCTGCGGCCAGCGTAGCCTGGGGCGACATCAATGGCGATGGCTATTCCGATCTCATTTTTGGCGCGGGTCCCTCTACTGTCGGGCCTATTGCTCTCTCGACCAAACTCTATCTGAACAAGTTGTCACTTTTCGATATCAACGACGAGACAACCATCGGGGGCTTTGGCCCCCACGCCCTGGCAATGGGTGATATTGACAACAACGGAACCCTGGATTTAGCCATCGGTACGCCCCAAGGCACATCGGTCTATCTGGACAGTGCCCTCGACACGGCCGTTTGGAACTCGGATGCCCCCAATTTCAAAGTGACCGGATTGGCTTGGGGAGATTA
>JAHEML010000031.1:4439-11734 GCA_024643705.1 Caldilineaceae bacterium
CGATGACAAGGATTTAGACCTGCTTGTGGTCAGCGAAGATGGTCCTGTGCAACTATACCGCAATCGCCACGGAGAGGACCTTGCCGAACCCCGATTTGAGCTTATTTGGTCTTCAAACGAAGTTGATCAGTCCCGCTCGGTTGCCTGGGCCGATCTAAACGGAGACAGCTTTCTCGACTTTGTCGTGGGGAACCAAGGTCAGCGAAATCGAATCTATATCAACCAGCGGGGCAAGATATCCAATCTTGACTCATTTGTCCCATTGGTGTGGCCTGTTGCTGCCGCCGCCACCCGATCCGTGGCCTGGGGCGACTACGACGGCGACGGTGACCTCGACCTTGCTGTCGGCAACTACGGCCAGAAGAATCAAATCTACGAGAACAAGGGTATCCTCAACGGTTTGCCCCAAATGGCGTCCACGCCTATTTACGAATCCGCGGAGATGAGCAATACGACCACCGTTGCCTGGGGTGACTGGGACAACGATGGCGACTTGGATATAGCAATCGGTAATGAAAATGAGAAAGATCAGGTGTATGTCAATCGTCGGGACCCACTCGCGCCAACCAATAGCGTTCAATTTTCGTGGGTTTGGTCCTCCGCCGAAGCCCAGGCGACCTCTGGGCTGGCTTGGGGCGATGTAGATGGTGATGGCGACCTTGACTTGGCCGTTAGCCAGATAGGCGGCGGCAGCAACCACAACGGCTATTATGAGAATACCAGTGTAGTTGCTGCCCACACGGTCGATGAATACCGTTCTGCAATCCCACTGCCAATCAACCCCAATTACCTGTCAGTGGAGCGGCCCAATGGTTCCGAAGGTGCATCCTTCTACGCCAAACCCGAAATCCTTTCGGGGCCATCCCACCCCACAGTCACCGTTCCTTTCCGTATTTTCGATCCAGACGGAATCCGCGAACAGGCCGGTTCGAATGGGATTGGCGATTCCATCCCGGTTGACCGTCTGCGCTTTGAGTATTCGCTGAATGATGGCGGCAAATGGCAAGCAGCGACAGGGGATTTGATTAATACTGATACGGTCGGTGTGCAATCCGTCAAAGAGTACAAGGGGCAGGGCGCTACCGAGTTGACTGGGATATTGCTCCCTGCCGGGCCGGTCAAATTTGAGATCAAGCACGATGGTATCGGCATTTTTACCGTTTGGCTCCTGGATCCCCAAGGTAATCTGTCAGCGCTGCTTGCCGAAAAGACGGGTGCATTTGACGGTGAGAACGAGATCGGTCTCCCTTCGAGCGGGACATACGGTCTTCGCATCCAGGCTGATGGCGAATGGATCATCACCATTGATTCGGCAACCAGCGGCTCGCAACCCACAACCATCGATTCTGTGACACCGACACGGCTTGGTCAAGAATACAAGTTTATCTGGGATGCCCAGGCCGACGCGGCGATCAGCGAAAACGCACGTTTCCGAGTCAGCCTTGTGCAGGGAAACGACGTTGGGCCAGTGAAGGAGGGGGGCGCGGCTGCGGCTAGCCCACCATTCCGTGTGCGGGGAACAACCTGTGTCTGGCCCCAAGGGCTGAGTTTCTTTACTGACAATACCCAAAACGCAAGTGATCCCCTACCTCTGGGTGCTGTGATCTATACTGGCCGCCTGGACGAAGGTACGGGGGTCATGTCCTTCACCTGGGACTTTGGGGATGGAACCGTCCTTTTTGGACAACGTGTAACCCATTCCTATTTACTGGACGGCGTATATACCCTGACGCTCACGGTGCGAGGCGCGGCTTGTCCATATGCGCGAACGGTGACAATTGTCAACACGGTGAAGGTCGGCGAAGGCTTTGGCCATCTATATCTCCCCCTTGTTTTCCAGAATGCACCGGGCCGCGCTGGGTCAGATGTGCAACGGACTGTACGCCCTGGTGCTGTCGATGATCTAGCTGGAAGGGTCGAGGCCGATTCGCTTCTCCTCACCTGGTCGTCTCCAACCACTGGGGGGCTAATCGAAAGTTATCGTATCTACGCCAGCCAGGATGGAGGCGGGTTCCAGCCGGTTGGCGTCACCGGGGCCAACCGCACTGCCTTTACCGTGCGTGGGCAGCCATGTGGGCGTGCTTATTTGATCACAGCGCAAGGCCCAGGGGGTGAGGGGCCGGATAGTCTACAGAGCTACCTTGCACCAGCCTGCGAAACGAGCGGAGGTAACCAATGATAAGCCGCCGCCTGCTTTTCGCCGTAATACTCCTGAGCCTTTTGATTGGTGGATTGGCCGCGTCGCCAGCCCATGCCCAAGAGGGTGGCATTAGCTGCACGACAACTGTGGCGCAGTCTCTGATCGACACGGGGCAGGATATTTTCTACAGCGCCCAACCTCGCAGCACCAACAGCGGAGACGCGCTCTTTTTCTGGTCAACGGGTGACCTGGATAGTTTCCCCGGCGGCATCGACAACAGCGATGGGAATATCGAGCTGTTTCGTTCCGAACTCGTCTTTGAAGAGAATGGTTCGGTGACGCGGTCCTTCAGGCAAGTCACCGACTCGATTGGGAATATCTTGGGTGGCTTCAATCTGGCCCCCGAAGTGAGCGGCGATGGAAAGTATCTTATCTTCTTTTCGGATCGCTCCTACCCGCGCAACGACACAGACCTGATCGGTGGCCGCAATTTCAAAATTTGGTTGGCCGACCTGACGGATTTGGACAACATCAAGATTCGCCAGATTACTACTTCGACCGTCAGCGCCAATCTGTATCCCACTATCGCCAACGATGGCAAACGGGTGGCCTACGTCTCGGACAACGATATTCCCGATGGCAATCTGGATATCTATCTCATTGACATCTCATCCCCTTCCTCTATTGCCAATCCAACATTGGTGGGCCGCCCAACCCCGCTGGGCATTTTGAACGAAGGCCCAAAACTTAGCGGTGATGGATCGACCCTGGTTTTTACATCGAACCGAACTTTCCAGGATGCTGCCAGCGGTGTGACCGTCAACGCTGATGGAAATGTGGAAATTTTTGCCTACGATGTGCAGACCAGAAATTTGAAAGCTGTCACCAATACAACCGGCAATGTCGTCAACGAGACGGCGGCTGTCAGCGCCGACGGCCAATGGATTACCTTTGTGCGTGGCCCAGGTTCCGGAGCAAATGATCCTGCCCGTCAGGTCTACCTTGCTTCCAACCCGAACAGGGTCGGGGCTGGGTTCATCGAACGAATTAGCGTAAGCGGCACGGATAATTTTAACCCAAGCATCAGTTCCGGCGGCGACCGCATTTTGTACCAACAGAAGAATCGAACCCCAGGTGACACCGCGAGCCAGGTCGTGATTCAATACGACGGCATCCAAAACGTCATTTTGTACGACCGCATCGCGCAGGATCGCCAGATTTTTCGCAGCCGGACAAATCCCAACGCGGGCGAATTGGGCACGCCTGCTTTGAGCGGCAATGGAACCGTTCTTTTTTATGAAGACGAAGGCGGTATCTCCACCGTCGAATGTACCATCAGCGATCTGAGTCTGACTGCCTCCGTCACCCCGGGGCGTGTGATTGCTGGCGAAAGCCAAACGTTTGTTTGGGCCGTAGCCAACGCAGCCGACTCGGTCGCCAGTGGTGTCACCGTCACGGGGACATTGCCGTCTGGCTTTGTGCCGACCTCGCTTCTGCCGGCCGAGTCCTGTAGCCTGACTGGACAATCGATCAGTTGCCTATTCCCTCGGCTGGAAGCAATGGGCACGCGCACAATGACCGCCACTGTGGCCGTCGCCAATGATTTGTTGGGTGATCAGACCGTGGCGTTCCGGGCATTCAGCAACAAATCCACCGATCGCGATCCCTCCAACAATGATCGCGTCCTGGCTTCACAGGTGGTAGCCCAGGCCGATCTGGGAATTCTCAAGACTGCCTTCCCCGACACAGCTCTGTTAAGCGAAGATATTACCTATACCCTTGTCATCTCCAATGTAGGGCCGTCTCTCTCGCGCAGCGTGCGCGTCACAGACACCCTGCCCTTTGGTCTGGACTTCCAATTTAGCGATGGGTGTGATGTGGTAGCCGGGGAAACTGGCAGCCAGGGCCCTGTGGTTAGCTGTTTCTTGGGAGACATGCAACCTGGGCCAGAATCGACAATCACCCGCACAATCCGCACCACAATTGGCACAAATCTGGAAGGATTTATCGAGAATGAGGCAGAGGTTGCCTCTGGGCTTACATTTGATCCACCCGGTGGCTTGAGCAACAGCGTTGCCATCACAAACTCAGTCAACACGGATTTCGATTTGGCTGTCTCTCAATCTGCCGCGCCACCTCTTTTGCTGGCCGGTGGACGTATCACCTACACCACGGTGGTGACAAACTACGGCCTCTCGACAGCCGAAGCCGTGGTGCTGACAGGCACACTGCCGGGCGAATTAACCCTGGTAGGCACGCCCTCCGGTGCACAGGGTTGTACAGGCGGTCTCACCTTTGCCTGTACCCTGGGGCAGATGGAACTGGGCGACGTGATCCAGGTCACCATCGTTGGTGTCATCAGCCCAACCCACACAGGTACACTGACAAGCAGCGTGGGTGTCTTTTCGGTCAACCAGGTGGATGCCGACCGTCGTAAAGATAACAATTTCTTCCAACTGCCCAATGGAAATCAGCCAATCATCGTGGCGCAGCAGGCCGACTTGAAAGCTGAGTTGATCTCCGCCCCGTCGGATGTGCTGGCAGGGGAAGATTATACCTATATCCTGTCAATCGAGAATCTTGGACCGTCTGCGGCAGAAGGCGTCGTATTGGCCGACACGCCACCAGCTGGTTGGAGCCTGCTCTCGATCGCGAATAGCGTGAGCAGTTGTTCTGGTTCCACATTTGCAATCTGCGAAGTTCCGCTCCTGTTGCCCAACGAATCGGTGATATTTACGGTGACATTGGCGCTCAATCAGAACGCTGCTTTGGGTAGCCAACCCTATGCCGTCGCTGTGCAGTCTCTCTCTACCGATCCGAACCCGGCCAACGACAACGTGGATTTTGCCGTCACCGTTGCGGACGAGGCCAGCCTGACAATTAATAAACTGGCTAGCGCCACATCTGTGGTGGCTGGCCAAACCGAGTCCCTTGTCTATACGCTGTATGTCTACAACGACGGCCCGTCCCTGGCTCGGTCTGTGGTGCTGACAGATACATTGCCAGACGGTGTGCAGTGGATTTCTCCCGCGATCAACGCCGACTGTACTGAAATTGTGCCGGGAACTCTCTCGTGTACAGTGGACGACATCGACGCACGCGACAGCAACAGCGCGCAAATCAGCGTGCGTGTTTTGCCTGGGGCAGCCGGCACGTTGACCAACACGGCAACCGTCTCCACCAGTGCCAGCGACCCAACGGGCATCAACACAGACAGCGTGACAACATCGGTCACCCAGCAGGCTGACCTGACGGTGACAAAGCAGGTGAACGGCACATCCCTGAATGTGGGGGCGACAGCCATTTACACGGTTGGTGTAGCCAATGCCGGGCCAAGCAATGCCACCAATGTGGTCATTGCCGATACTCTGCCAAGCGGACTCTACAACGCCACATTCACCCCTGTTGATCAAAACGGCCAACCGGCTGGTTCATACGATCAAGGGCTGGGGTTGTGGACAGTAGGTGATCTGGACGCAGGGCAACGTGTCACCATGACCATCACCGCCCTCATCTCTTCGACGACTTCGAGTACCACGGTTGTCAATACAGCGCGGGTGGATCAGGTCGATCAACCCGATCCTGGCCCTGGGCTGAACAGCAGTTCGGCCAGCTTTACCGTGCCTGCCAACGCGGATGTGGCGGTGGCCCAATCGGTCTCCGACAGTACGCCCAATGTAGGTAGACAGGTGACCCTGGTGCTGACAGCGACCAACAATGGCCCCGAGACCGCCACCAATGTGGTTATCTCCGATCTCCTGCCCGTCGAACTGCGTTTTGTCGGCTCGCTGGCTGGTGCTGGTAGCTACAGCCAGACCACGGGCCTCTGGCAAGTGGGAAGCCTGGGCATCGCTTCCAGCACACGGCTGACCATCACTGTTCAGGTGATCGACTCGGGCAGCTTTACCAACACTGCTACTATCACCGCTGATCAATACGACGACAAGGCCACCAACAATCGAGCCGATGTCGTATTGAATGTGGATCAAGCCGCCGACTTGCGCCTGGCCCAAGTGGCAAGCACAAGCACACCAAACGTAGAGGGTACGCTCTACATCACGTTGACGCTGACCAATGATGGGCCTGATACCGCGACAAACGTGGCGGTGCGGGATGCGCTGCCCACGCTTTTGACAGGCGCGACCGTGCAACCCGGAGCAAGTACCACCTATAGCACCACGACCAACCTTTGGACAATCCCGTCCATAGCCAAAGGTCAGTCATTCACCCTTGTGGTCATCAAGACGCTAAAAGAATCTGGCCCCATCCTCAACACTGCCGAAGTCAGTGCCAGCAGCCTCTTCGATCCAGATTCGATACCCAATAATGGGGTAGGCAACGGCGAAGATGATCAGGTATCGCTTTCGTTGACAGTTCCTGCGGCAGCCGATCTGGCCGTCTTCAAGAGCATTACACCCGTTGGGGGTGCCGATGTAGGTGACACAATCTTCCTGAATTACCGAGTGGAGAATAATGGGCCAGACACGGCGACCGGGATTGTCGTCACGGATACGCTTGCGTCCCAGCTCACCCAGACGACAGTTATTCTTATCAGCGCCGGCGGTAGCTATAACGTGAGCACTGGCCGCTGGGATGTACCTGATCTGGACCCCGGCCAAAATGCAACCCTGGACCTGACAGTGCTTGTAGTGAGCGGTGGCGCAGGGCAAACGATTGTCGATAACACAGACGCACTTTATGCTGACCAATATGACCCTGTTCCAAATAACAATATCGGTCAGACAAGTATTGCCATTGCTGGTGCCGATCTGCGTCTGAGCAAGAGCGTCAGTAATCCCAATCCGAACGTGGGTGATCCGGTTGTCTACACTATTACCGTAACTAACGATGGCCCGACAGATACCACTAATGTGCGCGTGACCGATATCTTGCCCGCTGGTTTCTCCAGCCCCATCACCTATACCAGCCAGGGCAACTTTGGGCCAGCTGCGCCCACCGTCGCTGGCGTCTGGGAGGTTGGTTCGTTGGCGGAAACCGAGAGTGCAACCCTGGTGATCACAGGTGTTGTTGCCAGCGGCTATGCTGGCCAAACCATCACCAACACCATCCAGGGTGCCACATCCGATGTGGTGGATGGCAATCAAAGCAACAACAAACCGTCCGCTGCCTTCGTAGTTCAATCTGCAGACTTGGT
>JAHEML010000640.1 GCA_024643705.1 Caldilineaceae bacterium
AACCTGCGCACATCCCTGCTCAGCGGCGCGTTCCTCACCTTTGCCATTGTCATGGGCGAATTCACCCTGGCGACTTTCCTGGCCCGGCCCGCCTTCGGCCCCTACATGGCCCTCATCGGCCAGGACAAAGCCTACGAACCGTCCGCCCTCGCCATCCTCAGCTTCGCCATGACCTGGGCCGCCATTGGGATTATCCAGCGCATTGGCCGAGGTTCGCCAGGACAGGCGCAGGTGGGCGGGACGCATTGAATGCGGAACAGAGAATGTAAACCGACATGTGGCGAATTCGGGCTAACATCAGAACCAAACGACGGCCGCACCAGCTGAACAGCAAGAGGATTCTATGCCCCTGTTAGAACTCAAGAACATCACCAAATCCTACCAGAACACCCTGGCTGTGCGCGACTTCAATCTTGGCGTAGCGGAAGGGGAGTTTGTCTCGTTCCTCGGCCCCAGCGGCTGTGGCAAGACGACCACCCTGCGCATGATCGCCGGCTTCGAGCGGCCTGACGGCGGCAGCATCACCCTGGAAGGCAACGACATCACCTACACCCAGCCCAACCAGCGCAACGTGGGCATGGTTTTCCAGTCTTACGCGCTCTTCCCCAACATGAACGTGGCCCAGAATATCGGCTTTGGCCTGAAGCTGGCCCGCCGGCCCCAGCAGGAGATCGCCCGACGGGTGGAGGAGATGCTGGCGATGATCCACATGGAGGGCTATGGCAATCGCTACCCCTACCAGATGTCCGGCGGCCAGCAGCAACGGGTGGCACTGGCACGGGCCATCGCCATCCAACCCCAGGTGCTCCTGCTCGACGAACCCCTCTCTGCCCTAGACGCCAAAATCCGCGTCGAACTGCGCGAGGAGATTCGCCGCATCCAGCGCGAACTGAACTTGACAACGATTTACGTCACCCACGACCAGGAAGAGGCCCTCTCCCTCTCCGACCGAGTGGTAGTGATGAGCGCGGGCGAAGTGGAGCAGATCGGCCCGCCCTTCGAGATTTACAACTACCCCAAAACTGCCTTCACCGCCTCGTTCATCGGCCACCTGAACCACCTGACCGTCGATGTGCTGGATGGCAGCGCGGGTCGCTTTGGCTGGAAAGGGGCAGAAATCCGTGTACAGGACGCCACAACCGTCAGCGGCAAGCAGGCCCAGCTCGCCATCCGCCCGGAGGAGATGCGGCTGGGCGGCGAAGGCGATAACCGGCTGCCCGGCACTGTTGCGGCCATCTCCTTCCTCGGCTCGATTGTGCGGGTGAAAGTGGACGTGGGCGGAACTGTTTTGGCCGTGGATCTGTTCAGTACACGCAGCTTGACCCTGCCCCAAGCCGGCGATGTGGTGGAAGTGGTCTTTTCGTCCCAGGCCTGCTGGGTGGCAGAGTAGCGCAAACCCACAAATTGATTGACAAAATTTGACGACCCAAAATTTGACGTCCGATGATGGACGACCGACGACTGACATTCGAATTCGGAAGTAGTCCTTCGTCCATCGTCGGGCGTCAGTCGTCGTTCATCTGCCGTTCACCTGTCGCCCAACCCCACAGAATGGAGCAACCCCGTGTACGATCTCATCAAAGAACTGACCGAAATGAGCGGCCCCAGCGGGCAGGAAGGGCCAGTTTTGGATCGGGTGGAGTCCATCTGGCGAGAAGCCGGGGCGCGGGTCGAGCGCACCCGCATTGGCAACGTGCTGGGACGGGTGGGCAACAGCGGGCCAAAGCTGCTCCTGGCCGCCCACGCCGACGAACTCTGCTATCTGGTGCGGGCCATCGATCCCCGGGGGTTTCTCTGGCTGGCAAATGGGCAGGGCTGGCAGCGCACCACCAGCCTGAGCAACGCATTCACCATCGGCCAACGGGTGCGGGTGCTGGCCCGCTCCGACGAGATCCCCGGCGTGATTGGCAGCGTTACCGGCCATGTAGCGACTCTCTCTCAGCCCGAACCGCGGGAGTTAAGTTGGTACGACTTTTGGGTGGACACGGGCTTGTCGGCGGCGGAACTGCAAGAAGCGGGCGTCACCCCAGGCACCCGAGTGATCTGGGATGCCACCACCGAGCGTATTGGCGCCCATGTGGTGGGCAAAGCCCTGGACGACCGGGCCTGTCTCGCCATGATCACCGAAGTGATCCGCCGGGTTCCTGTCGAGGAAATGAAATGGCAATTGACCCTGGCCTGCACCGTCCAAGAGGAGATCGGCCTGGTGGGGGCATACGCCGCGGGCAGCCGGGAAGAGTTCGACGCCGCGATCGTGGTGGAGATCGGGCTGGCTGGCGACATCCCCGGTGTGGGCGAATCCATGATGCCTGTGCGCCTGGGCGGTGGGCCGACTCTGGTACACAAGGACGCGATGGTTCACTACGATTACAACCTGACCGCCGCGCTAGAGCAGACCGCGGCAGAAAACGGAATCCCCATCCAGCACGCAGTTTTCGGCTCTTTTGGCAGCGATGGCGGCGCGCTGATGAAAGCTGACATCCCCTCGGCGCTGGTCGCCTTCCCCGCCCGCTACACCCACACCCCCTTCGAGACGGCCCATCTGGGCGATATGGAGAATCTGGTGGCGTGGCTGTGTGCGTTTGTACGTCGCGATGTTCCTTCTTGAACCAAATGACGGTCTACTCCATCCGCGCCCTCTCCAAAACCTACCCCGGCCAAGCCCGCGCCGCCAACGACGACATCAGCTTCCACGTGCAACCCGGCGAAATTTTCGGGCTGCTGGGCGACAACGGCGCTGGCAAAAGCACTCTTGTCAAGCAGATGGCGAACCTGCTGCGCCCTTCCACTGGGACGATCACCCTTCTGGGTAAAGCCATCGAGGCCGACCCCATGCACGTACCCCTGCACGTGGGCTATATGCCCCAAGATGGCCGCGCCCTCAACAGCCTGACCGTGGGCGAGGCGCTCTACTTCACCGCGCATCTGCGGGGACGCAGTCGCCGGGACGCCCAATCCGAGCGGGATCGGCTGGTTGACCTGTGGGCCTTGGGCGATCTACGGGATAAACCCACCAATCGGCTATCGGGTGGACAGAAACGACTGTTGCAACTGGCGGTGGCAATGGCCGGTCAGCCACCGGTGCTGATTCTGGACGAACCCACCAATGAGCTTGCACCCCAGCGTCGCCGCCACGTG
>JAHEML010000641.1 GCA_024643705.1 Caldilineaceae bacterium
ACCCAGGAGGAAAGTTAAATGGCCTCTCGCCCGACAGGCACGCCCAAACCAACCAAAACCGCTCTATTCGGTCAGCGGTTGCAACGGCTCGCCCTCTATGTGACAGTTTTTGGCGTTTCGCTGATCACAATTTTCCCGGTCTATTGGATGGCTGTCAGCACCTTTCAGCCCAACCAATACACCATGCACTTTCCCCCGCCCCTCTTTCCCAAAGAGATTATTTTGACCCAATTTGCCGAACTCTTCGGCCACCACCCCGTCGCGCTCTGGCTGCGCAATTCCTTTCTGATCGCGGTGATGACCATGCTCCTCTGCACGGCCCTTTCGGTGCTGGGAGCCTATACCTTGTCCAGCCTGCGCTGGAAAGGGCGATCCATCTTCGGCCTCTTTTTGCTGATCACCCAGATGTTGCCGGAGATTCTGGTCCTGATCCCCATCTACATCATCTACCGGCGGCTGGGGATGCTCAACGATCTGCCCGCGCTTTCGCTCATCAACGGTGCATTTATTTTGCCCATTTGCATATGGATTCTAAAGGGCGTCTTCGACACGGTTCCCGGCGAGGTGCTGGATGCCGCAGTGGTGGACGGCTGCAACGATGTCAACGTCGTCTGGCGGATTATCCTGCCTTTGACCGCACCGGGGATGGTGGCGGTGGCGGTTGTCTCGTTCTTCTTCGCCTGGAACGAATACCTGTATGCCAGCATTCTGTTGGGCAAGGCCGAGATCATGCCCGCCTCGGTAGGGCTGACAACCCTCAAATCCATCGCATCCACGCCGATTGAGCAATATATGGCCGCGGGACTTATCTTCTCGATTTTGCCCGTTCTTTTCTACCTGACCATGCAGCGCTACATCGTCTCTGGCCTGACGGCTGGCGCGGTGAAGGGATAGCAAAGGCAAAAGGAGAAGGCAAAAGTCGTATTCCGTCCGACTTCGTGACACCTGATACTCGACACCCGACACTGGGGGTACTCCTATGACTATGAAAATCACTCGCATCGAAACCATCTGGCTGGACGAACAGCCCAACACCACATGGGTGCGCATCCACACCGACGACGGGCTGATCGGGTTGGGCGAAACGTTCTACGTACCACGGGCCATCAGCGCGATGGTACACGATGTTTTCGCTAATCTCCTCCTGGGGCGCAGCGCTTTCGACATCGAAAGCCACTGGCAAAATATGTTCTACACTGTCAATTTCTTCGGTTATGGCGGCAGCGAAACCCGGGCCATCAGTGCGGTGGATGTAGCCTTATGGGACCTGCTGGGCCAGTATACCGGCCAGCCCATTTACAACCTGTTGGGCGGGCGTTGTCGAGAATCAATCTGGGTCTACAACACCTGTGTAGGCCACGGCAAATACCAGGATTACAAACGCTGGGCCGAGGGTGGCAGCGGCGATCTGGCCCAGGAGTTGCTCGGCCAGGGCATCAAAGCCATGAAAATCTGGCCCTTCGACCAGTTCGGCGTGCCTCTGGGCGGGCCGGTTGGCTCCCGTGCTGGCGCGGGCGCGGTGGGGCCGGTGGGTTATCACTTAAAAAGCGACGACCTGAAGAAGGGTGTTTCGTACGTGGAGGATATTCGCCGGTCCGTGGGCGACCAGATGGAAATTTGCATCGAAGGCCACGCCCGCTGGAACCTGACCGAAGCCACCAAAATCGCCCATGCTTTGGAACCCTACGACATCATGTGGCTGGAGGAGATTATCCCGCCGGACAACATCGAGAGCTACGCCCGTCTGAAACATGACACCACGATTCCCCTCTGCGTCAGCGAGCGGCTCATCTCCAAGTTTGGCTTTCGGGAAGTGATCGAGAAGAATGCCGCAGACATCATCATGCCGGACATGGCCTGGTGCGGCGGTCTGAGCGAGACCCGCAAAATCTGCCACATGGCCGAAACCTATCTGCTGCCCATCACCAGCCACGACTGCATCGGGCCAGTGGCGCTCTGGTCCGCCGCCCATTTGATGCTCCACATTCCCAACGCCAAAATTGTGGAGACCGTACGCGCCTACTACGACGGCTGGTACAACGAAGTGATGACCGAGCCTGTGCCCATCCAAAATGGCATGATCAGCCTGCCCGATCGGCCCGGTCTGGGCGCGGCCCTGCGCCCGGAGGTACTCAATCGCCCGGATGCCCACATGGAATTTTCCGACGAGACCCACCGCATCGACATGTCGAAAGGCTAGCCCCATGGCAACCCTGGCCCAAACCCTAGCCCAAATCATCGACGCAACCCAAGTCCGCCCTGGCACGGTCATGGCATGGTGGCTGGGTGGCACGGGTTTCGTGCTCAAAACATCCGCCGGCACACAGGTCTACATAGACCCCTACTTCAGCAATTGTGTGGCCCAGATATTCGGCGTAGAACGGGCCTTCCCCCCGCCGATCCCCGTGGAAGACGCCGCGCCCGACCTGGTGATCGCCACCCACTGGCACGAAGACCACCTGGACCCGGAAGGTCTGCCCATCCTGGCCCGGCGCAGTGATACACAGTTTCTCGGCCCACCCAGTTGCCGCGCCCGGTTGCTGGGCTGGCTGGTCCCCGCCGACCGGGTGACAGCGATCAGCACAGGCGAAAGCCACACCTTCCGGGATGTGCGGATCACTGCCGTGGCCGCCCGACACGTGGCGGGCATCCCCGGTTGGGAAACCCCCGACGCCATCGGCCTGCTCATCGAAACCGAGGGGCTGCGCATCTACCACACTGGCGACACCGAGTATGACCTGCGTCTGCGCGCCCTGGCCTACGACAGTGCCCGCCCGATTGACGCCATGCTGACTGTGATCAACGGCGCGGGCGGCAACATGAACGCTCACGAAGCCGCGCTCCTGGCCTGGCAGATCAACCCCAACCTGATCATCCCCATGCACCACATCCTATGGAAAGATTTCAGCGGCGGCCCACAGGCTACCCTGGACCCCGCGATTCTGGCCGACACCTATAGAAAATTGGGTGGGGTGGGTCAGGTTGCTGCCCTGGCTCTGGGAGAAGGGGTGGAGATTGGCCCTCGCTGAGCCACTTAAGCCCATGGGCGCTGGGTGGGCTTGCCACACCAATCACGCCGAATTCCCCCAAATTGGCTTGCATGAAGCTCCCCGAAATGCTATCCTGATCTCCGTTCG
>JAHEML010000032.1 GCA_024643705.1 Caldilineaceae bacterium
CTGCCACACCATCCCCGTGGAGAACAGGCCAGATGGCACACTGCCCGCCCTGTCACTCTCTGGTAGTTTTGAGCCAGAGTCCCACATCGACAGCAACTGGATCGGTCGCCACCGCTTCGAGTTTGACGGCACGTGCGAAGGCTGCCACGACGTGTCCAATCCTGGCGGTAGCGATAATTCCAGCTTCTGTGCCAACGCAGCCTGCCATGCCACAGAATGGACCTATGCGGGACTGGATGCCACCCGCATTATCGAACTGACAAATGTACTGGCTGATTCTCTGCCCAGCTACCCAGACAGTAACTTGACCTGGAATGGGTTGGTAGGGCCAATTTTGCAGAGCCGTTGCGCTGCCTGTCATGGTGGCACAGCCGGGCTGCACCTGGAAAGCTACAAAGAGTTGATGGCTGGCGGCAATTTGGGGCCGGCCCTAGTGCCGGGCAACGCCGCCGAGAGTCTCCTGGTTGAATATCAACGCAACGGCCATCCCAACAGCCTTGCCCCCAAGGAATTGGAGTGGATTATCCAATGGATCGACAGTGGAGCGCCCGAATCGTAACGCCGGGTATCGCCTGGCCCATCGAGCTTTGTGTGGTTGTTCTGTGTCTGTTTGCCATCTGGCTGCTCAATCCAACAGCGGTGCTTGCTGATCTACCGCCTAATTTACCATCGGCCGATCTCTCATCGCCCAGCTCGCCCTGTGTAGGCTGTCACAGAGACAATGACCATACACTCTCTCTGCCTTCGGGCGAGACCCTATCGCTGGATGCCAATATAGCCGAGTTGGCGGTTTCGGTGCATGGCAGCGGCTCGGCAGAACCGCTCAATTGCACAGATTGTCATACGAATGAGACCAATTACCGCTATCCCCATCTGCCCAGCCCAGCGTTAACCAGAGAGGAGTATGGGGAACGGGTAGCGCAAAGTTGCCAGAATTGTCACGCGCCGCTGGCGAAGCATAATCCCGGCCATCTGAATGCTGTGGACAACCCGAACCTGCCCAACTGTGTGGATTGCCACGGCCAGGGTCATTCGGTGACGTCGGTTGCTGTGCTGACAGCAGACCCAGTGGCTGCTTGTCAAGGCTGTCATCAGAGCTTCGACGACCCTCAGATCGGTCGAGTACATGAAGAATTGGCCGCCAATTTTGGCGATAATCAGAATTGCCAGAGTTGCCACAGCGACAGACCCATCTACCCAGCCGATGTGCGTTGCCGCGATTGTCATCTGATGTTGCAAAGCAGCATTGAATTGGCTTCGGGGGAGAGCGTTTCCTTACATGTAGACCCGGCCAGCATCAGCGACTCGGTTCACGGCTCGTCGATGGTTGAGCATCGCTATACACCTTTGCGCTGCACCAACTGCCACAGTGATTCGGAACGCTACGAGTTCCCCCATCAAGCCCTGACAGTGGACGATGCCCGCAGCCTGACACTGGAAATGGACGATTTGTGCCAGGAGTGTCATACAGATATCGCCGCGCTGGATCATGATGGGGTTCACGAAGCGGCCCGCGAGAAGAACGAGCTAGCCGCGGCTTCCTGCGCGGATTGTCACGGCAGCCACAATATTCAATCGCCCACGGAACCGCGCGAACGAATTTCGGAGACCTGCGGCAACTGCCATTCCACCATCAACGATGCCTATGTCGAAAGCGTTCACGGCGCGGCTCTGCTGGGCGAGCACAACCCGGATGTACCCGTCTGCATAGATTGTCACGGTGTCCACAACATTGCGCCGCCTCAAACGGCCCAGTTCCGGGTGACTTCGCCAGACCTGTGTGCGGGCTGTCATGCGAATGAGACCCTGATGGCAAAATATGACATTTCGACCAATGTCTTTGACACGTATGTGGCTGATTTCCACGGCACGACGGTGGAGCTATTCGAAAAGCAGACACCCTGGCAAGAGACCAACAAGGCTGTCTGCTACGACTGCCACGGTATACACAACATCCTGCCTGCCAACGACGAGCACTCCCAGGTGATCAAAGAAAATCTGCTTGTCACCTGTCAACAGTGCCACCCAGACGCCAGTGCCAATTTCCCGGCTTCGTGGACCAGCCACTTCGAGCCATCGCCGGAGCATAACCCACTGGTCTACTATATCAACCTGTTCTATGCAGTGCTGATTCCGGGAGTGTTGGGTGGCTTTGCTCTGCTTATTGGCTCGGATGTCTATCGACGGTTGGGCAAAAACCCGCGGCGCGTTGCCGGGGCCAAAACGACGAAAGAAAAGTCTCCTCGGCAAGAAGACGAGAAGGGGGACGCGGAATGAGTCAAATCGTAAAACGTTATTCTCGTTTCGACAGAGCACAACGGATCGAACACCTTGCATTGATCCTCAGTTTCACCTTGCTTTCCATCACGGGCCTGCCCCAGAAGTATCCCGACACGGGTTGGGGCCAAGGGATGATCTGGTTGCTGGGCGGAATCGAGTTGACCCGTCTCATCCACCACACATCCGCGATTGTGATGATTGTCGGCTCCATCTACCATTTGGCGAGCGTTGGCTATCGGGTGTTTGTGAGGCGTGTGCAGATGTCGATGTTGCCCGGCTGGAAGGATGTAGTAGACGCCGTGCAGACCCTGGGCTACAACTTCCGCCTGATCAATAGCCCGCCGCAAATGGGCCGCTATACATTTGGGGAAAAGGTGGAGTATTGGGCTGTGATCTGGGGAACGCTCATCATGATTCTGACTGGCTTTGTCCTGTGGAATCCCATCGCCACCAGCCGCCTGCTGCCCGGCGAATTTATTCCCGCGGCCAAAGCGGCCCACGGCGGCGAAGCGTTGCTGGCAGTGCTTTCGATTGTCACGTGGCACTTGTACAACGTGCATATCAAGCACTTCAACAAAAGTATGTTCAGCGGGTGGCTCAGCCACCACGAGATGGAGGAAGAACACCCGCTTGAGCTGGCCGCACGGGAGATGGCCCAAGAAGTACCGGTAGATGTTAAGGCCTTACACCAGCGCCGACGCGTCTACATCCCTGTTGCGGTGCTCTTTTCCTTGGTGATGCTGGTCAGTGTGTACTTTTTCGTCACCTTCGAGGTTACAGCCATCACGACTGTGCCCCGGCAGACGATCGAGGTATATGCGCCAGCGCGGTGAATGTCGTATTGGGAATGCGGAATTGGTGCAGTGATGATTCTGGCGTCGCTTGAGCACAGTTGGCGTGCCGTATCTGATTCTCCGGTTCCCCATTCCACACTTGAAAGGAGGTGGTTCCTGGCATTTGCTAAACTGCAGTAGACACTATGTTTGCAGGATTGTTCGTCACAACGTTCGTGCGAGAAACCCAGCGATTCCTGAAAGGAGTCCGTTCCATGAAGAAGATAGTCATTCTCGCAAGTCTCGTCGTGATGCTGGTCTTCGCTGTGACTGCCGATCGTGCGATTGGCAAGCAGAACCTGGGGGTGGAGCCGGTGGCTCCCCAACAGGAGGAGGAACCAAGAGATCCGTTGCAGGATTTGGTTGTCCCGAATATAGTCGAATGGGCGGCCTCTCCCCATGCGGATGTCTCTGCCGAAGCCTTTATCCACTGGGATAAAGACGATCCGGCGGAGGTTCCCACAAGCTGCGCCAAATGTCACAGCACTTCCGGGTATCAGGATTACCTGGGAGCAGATGGCAGCGAAGCAGGCGTCACTGACGCCCCAGTAGCCGTAGGTGAAGTGATTTCGTGTGTTGCTTGCCATAACGACGCAACGGCAAAGAAAACCAGCGTCGTCATGCCATCCGGCATCGAACTCACCGGCCTCGGCGCAGAATCCCGCTGTATGGAATGTCACCAGGGGCGCGAGTCCAAAGCCAGCGTCGATAAGACGATTGCTGACGCGGCCGCGGCCACCGATGACACCATCAGCGACAAGTTACGCTTCCGCAACATCCACTACTTCCCGGCGGCTGCTACAAAATATGGCACGCTGGCGAAGGGCGGCTACGAGTATGACGGCAATGCCTACGATGGCAAGTTTGCCCATGTGGATGGCTACACCACCTGTACGGAATGTCACAATTCCCATTCACTGGAAGTCAAAGTGAACGAATGTGCCACCTGTCACGAGGGTGTGAAAAGTGTTGATGATCTGAAGGACGTGCGCATGGCAGGTTCGCTGAGAGACTATGACGGTGATGGTGATGTGGAGGAAGGCATCTATTATGAACTCCAAGGTGTGTCGGAGCTTCTGTATAGCGCCATCCAAAGCTATTCCACCAATGTTCTCACCACCGCCATTGTCTACGATGCGAGCAGCTATCCCTACTTCTTCGCAGATGTCAACGGCAACAACGCCAAAGATGACGACGAAGGCGGTTATGCCACCTGGACTCCCCGTCTGGTCAAAGCAACCTATAATTACCAGACATACCAAAAGGACCCAGGCGCTTTCGCCCACGGCGGCAAATATGACATTCAGTTGATGTACGATTCGATGATGGATCTGAATGCAGCCCTGGCAGACAGCGCAATCGACATGTCTGCAATGGCCCGCATCGATGCAGGTCACTTTGCCGGTTCGGAAGAAGCTTTCCGTCACTGGGATGGTGATGGCAAGGTGTCAGGCAGTTGCGCCCGCTGTCACAGCGGCAACGGCCTGGCCCAATACGTCGAAGAAGGCGTCAATACCTCGCAACCGATCGCCAATGGCTTCCAATGCGCCAATTGTCACAACGATCTGGTGGAATTCACACGTTACGAAGTCGAGAATGTGAAATTCCCCAGCGGCGCGACAATTGATGCACGGGAATTCAGCAGCGAAGAGGACGAGAACAGCAATCTCTGTATGACCTGCCACCAAGGTCGTGAATCGGGCAAGAGCGTGGAACGTTTGACCGCGGGTGTCGAAGCTGACGCCACATCGGACAAGCTGCGCTTCTTGAATGTTCACTACTTTGCCGCAGGGGCCACCCGCTTTGGCGCGGATGCCAACGGAGCCTTCCAATACGCCGACAAGGAGTATGCGGGCTTCTTTGAGCACACCGACGAAGCGGCTAGCTGCACCGATTGCCACGGTTCCCATAGCCTACAGGTGAAGGAAGCCACCTGTATCGAATGTCACGAAGAGATAGAGGATAGCGAAGATATTCGCGACATCCGCTATACCTTCGCCGACTACAACGGCAACGGGTATCCATGCAAGAAGCCCTCTACGCGGCTATGCAAGACTATGCCCTGGAGACGGTGGAAACCAGCATTGTGTACGATTCCCATTCGTATCCATACTTCTTCATCGATACCAATGGCAATGGCATCGCTGATCCGGATGAAGCTGTCCGATCCAATGCCTTCGCCGAGTGGACACCGCGCTTGTTGCAGGCGGCCTACAACTATCAATACGTCAGCAAAGACCCGGGTGCTTTTGCCCACAACGGACCCTACATTCTGCAGGTGCTGTACGATGGCCTGGAGGATTTGGGAGCCGATGTGTCGGATATGGAGCGCCCCTAGACGGTAGACTCGCTTCGTAACGCGTATGCCGTAACATCTGTAGCTAACCTGGCAGGTCTTCCGGGGCCTGCCAGGTTTTGCCGCCCAGTTCGTTGCCAGGATCGTTCGTGATATAATTCGTGGCAGCAACTGCATGCCGACATACGCCAAGCGACTAGCTTCGAGAGAGAATTCATCTGTGAGAATCCGTTCGGTCCCCCTGATCCGTGTACTTCTGTTCCTCATTCTTCTCGCCTTGTTCACCGGCGCGACCCTGACCCAGGCCCTGGCCCAGACACCCACACCCGACACCAGCGCTATCAGCGCCGACCAGGTGAACGAAGTGGCTCGGGGGCTCTGGTGTCCCCTGTGCAGCGGCGTGCGCCTGGATGCCTGCGAATTGAAAGCCTGCGAACAGATGAAAGAGATGATTGCGATTAAACTGGCCGAAGGAGCCAACGACGAGGAGATCAGGGCCTACTTTTTAGAGCAATACGGCCCCCAAGTCTTTGGGGAACCACCCCGCGAAGGCTTCAACTGGTTGGCATGGATTCTGCCCGTGATTGGGCTGTTGGGTGGCGGTGTGTTCGTCTGGTTTGGCATCCGACGGATGACAAGCCAGCAGGCGGCTGTGATTGCCTCAACCCCGGCCCAGGCTTCGCTGCCCTCGCAGTCAGACAACTATTCGCAAAAGCTGGAGCAGGAGCTTTCCCGCTATGACTGAAATGAGTGATCCCGTGTCTGTTTCGTTGCCCGACGCCCTGCCAGAAGCAGATACCACCCCCACGCCACGATCCGTGCTTGTCTGGCGGGCTATTTTTGTGCTGGTTCCCCTTGTCTTTATCGTTTTCCTGGCCTTGCGCCTGGGCACAGCCAAAACAGAACATCGGGCCGAAGGCTTGGCCCCTCACCTGGAGTTCACCACCTTCGACGGGGAAACCATCAATTTGGACGACCTGCGGGGCAAAGGCGTGATGGTGAACTTCTGGGCCAGCTGGTGCGACCCCTGCCGGGAAGAAGCAGCGTTGCTGGAGAGTACCTGGCGGCGCGAGAAGGATAACGGCATCATATTCCTGGGGCTGGATTATTTGGACCAGGAACCCGCGGCCAAAGCCTATCTGGCAGAATACGACATCACCTACCCCAATGGGCCAGACCTGCGCAGCCAAGTGGCCCGGCGATATGGTATTTCCGGCGTACCGGAGACCTTTTTTATCGATCCCGAAGGCAAAATCGTCGACATTGTCGTTGGGCCTATTGCCAATCAGGCTCAAATGAACAGCTATTTGGACAAAATTCGTCCGAAAGAGAAATAAGTCATGCTATTCAACATCGGTTTTCTCATCCTGGTCACAGCCCTTGTTTTGGCAGGGTTTGGCGTCGTTCTCGGCTTTGCAGGGGGTCAGCAGCGCAACCAACGGCTGGTGCAGAGCAGCTTTCATGCTGTCTATGCAGTGGCCGGGCTGGTCGCAATTGCGGCTGTGATGCTCTGGTATGGCTTGCTCACCGATCAATTCCAACTCACCTATGTCTGGAATCATTCCGAGCGCGCTCTGCCCAGCTTCTACAAATTTTCTGCCCTGTGGGGTGGGCAGGCGGGCAGTCTGCTCTTTTGGACCCTGCTTCTCTCCATCTATTCGGTGATTGTGGCCGCGGTCAACCGCCGCCGCCACCAGATGTTGATGCCCTACGTCAACGCAATGTTGCTGGTGACATCCCTCTTTTTTCTCGTATTGCTCGTCTTTGCCGCCAATCCTTTCAAACAGGCCGCGTTTGTGCCCGCCGACGGCCAGGGGCTGAATCCGCTTCTGCAAAATTACTGGATGGTGATCCATCCGGTGATGCTCTATTTGGGCTATGTGGGGCTGGCGATTCCCTTTGCCTTTGCCGTGGGCGCGCTGATCAGCAAACGGGTGGGCAACGAGTGGGTACGCACCGTGCGCCGCTGGACGCTCATCCCGTGGATGTTTCTCTCGGCGGGTATCCTCATGGGCAGCCAGTGGGCCTATATGGAGCTGGGCTGGGGCGGCTATTGGGCCTGGGACCCAGTTGAAAATGCCAGCTTTCTGCCCTGGCTTACAGGCACAGCCTTTCTGCACAGCATCATCATCCAAGAGCAGCGGGGGGTAATGAAGGTCTGGAATGTGGTGCTGATCTGGCTGACCTATTTCCTGGTGATTTTGGGCACATTCACCACCCGCAGTGGTGTGTTGGAAAGCGTGCACAGCTTTGCCCTGAGCGATGTTGGCCCTCTCTTTCTGGGTTTTCTGATTCTGATCCTCTTCGGCTTTCTCTGGCTGCTCTTCAAACGGCTCTACCTGCTCAAAGACGAACAGTACATCGATTCTTATTCCAGCCGAGAAGCCGCTTTCCTGGGTAACAACTGGCTCTTCACCAGCATCACCTTCGCTACCCTGTGGGGTACCTTTTTCCCCATGTTCAGCGAAATCCTCACCGGCGAGCGCATCAGCGTGGCGGCCCCCTTCTTTAACAAAGTCAATGGCCCTCTCTTTCTACTGCTCTTTTTGCTGATGGGCATTGGCCCCCTGCTGGGCTGGCGGCGCACAGGGGTGCAAGCCCTGCGTCAACAGTTCACCTGGCCGCTGATCGCTGGGGTGGCAATGGGTGTGGTTGCAATTTTCTTCAGCACCAACCCTTGGCCTTCGGTTGGGCTGGCGGTGTGTGCCTTTGCCACAGCCACCATTGTGCAGGAATTTGTGCGGGGGGTGCTGGCCCGGCGGGTGTCGAACGATGAGAATGTACTGGTGGCAATGGGCAGCCTGATGCGGCGCAACGGACGGCGCTACGGCGGCTATATTGTGCACCTGGGCATGGTGATGATCGCTGTAGCCATCATCGGCAACGAGTTCTTCCAGCAGACGACCAATGTCACCCTGACTCCCGGCGAACATGTGACCCTGGGTGGCTATGATCTGACCTATGTGGCCCTGGAGACAAACCAGGAAGCCAACCGGACAGAAATCGGCGCCCGGATGATTATCCACGATAGCAGCGGCAAAATGGTGGGGTCTATCCTGCCCAGACGCAATCTTTACATCAAAACGCCCGACATGCCCACCAGCGAAGTGGGCCTGCGCATGACGCTGCTGGAAGATGTGTATGTGGTTCTCAATGGCTGGGAGAATGGGGGGGCGACGGCTACTTTCACGGTCTTTGTCAACCCGCTCACCATCTGGATGTGGATTGGCGGCCTTGTTTTGGTGCTAGGCACGCTGATTGCCAGTTGGCCCCACCCAGTAAAACGCACAACAAACGTGCCCGCTGGTGCTGCTGTTGCCGCCGCGGGAGACTAAAAAAAACAAAGGCAAAAGGAGAAGGCAAAAGTCTCTAGTCACCAGTCTCCTGCCACTTACCACTTGCCATCTGCCACAAGGTTCTATCTATGCTCTGGACAACATTCTTTCTCGCTCTTCTCGTCGCTGCTGGCGCGGCCGCCTATGTGCTGTGGCCCATGCTCACCCGGACTGCACCCGCCGTCCCCTTGGAAGATGATCGGCTCACCGAGTTGATCAGCCGCAAGGATAGCGCATTGGTTGCCATCAAAGATTTGGAGTTCGATCACCAGGTGGGCAAACTAAGCGACGAAGATTATACGCGCTTCGACGCCCGCTTGCGTCAGCAGGCTATTGCCTACCTGCAACAGATCGACAAACTGGTTCCCCAAAGCCAGGAAATGGACATCTCGCTGGAAGCCGAGATTGCCCGCCTGCGCAAGACGCGCAAGGCCACCGTTGCAGTCAATGGCAATGGCGCATCGGCATTGGCAGTAAAACCAGCAGCAAAGTCGATTGAACAATCGACAGAAGAGGAGGCGACAGCCCGCTTCTGCACCAATTGCGGCCAAGCCTTATCCCTGCAACACAAGTTTTGTGCCCAATGCGGAACAGCAGTGTAAGACTGATCCCGCTGCCGATTACCCAAGATAGGGCAACATAGCTGTTCCTGTATAGAAAAGTAGGATGGTGGAATCTTTATTGCAAAGAGACAAAGTCGCAAAGGGGTCAGCAAACCCTCTGCCTCTTTGCCTCTTTGCCTCTTTGCGCCTCGGCAGTAAATTTTTTACCCTCGAACTGCCGTTGGCCTCCGATACAATTGGAACCCACACCCAAAGGAAGAGAACATGAGCACTGCTATCGACCAATCTGCCCAGCCCGGCAACGCCCACGCGGGCAAGATTGTCACCATTGAACGCTTCATTTTGGACGAGCAGCAGAGCTACCCTGACGCAACCGGAACCCTGACCAGTATTTTGTACGACATCGCCCTTGCCGCAAAGATCATCGCCAGCAAGACAACCAGGGCCGGTCTATCCGACATTTTGGGCAGTGCGGGCAAAGAGAATGTCCAGGGTGAAGTGGTTCAGAAACTGGACGAATATGCGGATCGAACCATCTTCCGGCTTAATGATCATACTGGTCGCCTGGCGGTCATGGCTTCGGAAGAACATGAAGACATCTTGCCCATCCCCGATCACTTTTCAGTTGGCCCTTATGTCCTCCTCTACGATCCCCTGGACGGTTCATCCAATATTGATGTCAACGTGAGTATCGGCACCATCTTTGCCATCTACCGGCGCAAGACAGCCGACGGGCGTGGCACGCTGCAAGATTGTTTGCAGCGCGGGCGCGACCTGGTTGCTGCTGGCTACGTGATTTACGGCTCCAGCACCATGTTGGTCTATTCGACTGGTCATGGTGTCCACGGCTTCACCCTCGATCCCATCATCGGTGAATTTTTGCTCTCTCACCCCGACATTCGCATCCCCGAAAAGCCCAAGTTCTACAGCGTCAACCAGGGCTACGAGCAGTTCTGGTCGGCGGGTGTGCAGCGCTATACCGAGTGGCTACAGGGCAAGGACAAAACGGCCAAACCCCTTTCGCTGCGTTATATCGGCTCATTGGTGGCAGATTTTCACCGCAATCTGCTCATGGGCGGCATCTACTACTACCCATCAGATACCAAAGACCCAGAGCAGACAACGGGCAAGCTGCGGCTTGTGTATGAATGTGCGCCATTGGCCTTTTTGGCAGAGCAGGCCGGTGGCATGGCTATCACAGGAACAGAGCGCATCCTCGATCTTCAACCTACGACGCTTCACCAACGAGTCCCCTTCTTCATTGGCAATGCCGAATTGGTCACAAAGGCCCAGGAGATGATTCAGTCCTTCGACTGAGCATTCATTCGACTGAGCATTCAGTAGAGACGCAAGATATTGCGTCTCACTCTGCAAAACCCAATATCCATTTTCCCCAAAACCGTGTACAATAGTCTCACCGATCTTCTCTTGACCGAAGGATTCCATCCCATGGAATACAAAGACTATTACGCCATTTTGGGAGTTTCACGCGAGGCGGACAGTGCGTCCATTAAACGCGCTTTTCGTGGCCTGGCCCGCCAGCTACACCCAGACGTAAATCCTGGCAACAGCGAAGCAGAACGACGTTTCAAAGAAGTGAACGAAGCCTACGATGTATTGGGGGATGGCGAAAAACGCCACCTCTACGATCGCCTTGGCGCCCAATGGTCACAGACCCAGCGCAGGGGTGGCTTCGATTGGTCGACTTACTTCGACAACCAGGAGACAGACGAAGAGCAAGGCGGGGACCAGGGCTACCGGAGACGCTCCCGTTGGGATGAGACACCCCCCGACAACCCAGCTCCCGACAGCGGTTTTTCCGGTTTCTTTCAACAAATGTTCAACGATGTCCCCCGCTCTGATCCAAATACAAGCCGACGCCCGCGTGTTCGTGTCTACGAAACCAGCACAGGCAGCCCCACCAACCCAGCCAACCCAGATCATCAGGGCTATCCGGGCAACCGGGCCAGCGAACAGACCCTGCCCGTTGCACTTTCCTTGGAAGAAGCCTTCTGGGGCACAACCCGCACAGTGCAACAGGGGGGCGCCCGCTTCGAGGTTGCCATCCCCCAAGGAGTGCAAAACGGCTCCCAGGTGCGGGTCTTCACCCATGCAGGCGAACTGCTTCTTACCGTTGATATCAAAACTCACCCAATCTTTCGGCCAGAGGAAGCGAATCTGCGTACAACCCAATCGGTTGACCTCTACTGCGCCCTGCTGGGTGGCGAAATATATGTGCCCACACTGGAGGGCAAACTGGCTCTGACAATCCCCGCCAACACCCAGAACGGGCGGGTCTTCCGGCTGAAAGGCCAGGGCATGCCCGACATCCACAACCCATCCCAGCGGGGTGATCTGCTGGTGGACATCGTTGTCGAGTTGCCAGTGCCCCTGACAACCGAAGAAGAGCGTCGA
>JAHEML010000642.1 GCA_024643705.1 Caldilineaceae bacterium
TTTGTGTTCTGTATTGATCTATCTGGCGACTCTTCCCGCTATCGAAATGAGCTCCCTTACCCACTCCCCCCAATCATCACCCCATCCACCCGGATAGTCGGCGAGCCGAGCGCGCCGAACATGGGCACAAAGGTGAGATCGCTGCCCACCGCCGAGACATTGCGCAGCAGGTCTTGCAGAGAGATGGCAATTGTCACTTCGTTGACCGGGTAGCTCAGCTTGCCCCCTTCGATCCAGTAGCCCTTGGCCGAGACAGAATAATCGCCGCTGATGGGGTTGATGCTGGCCGTGTTCATCACCGTCTCCACATACAGCCCACTCTCCACTCCGGCGATGACCTCTTCGGCGCTTTGGGGGCCGGGCTGAAAGTAGAAGTTGCTGGCCGACAAGCCCGGCATCCCCGCGTGGCCGGAGCGGCTGGCATTGCCCGTGCTACTGGCTGTGCCGTCTCGTGTGGCGGTGTAATGATCGTGCAGCACCGCTTGAAAAACCCCTTCGTCGATGAGCCGGGTGGCACTGGTGGGCACGCCCTCATCATCAAAGGGACGCGTCGCCACGCCGCCCGCCAGCCGCCCGTTGTCCAACAGCGTCACCATGTCCGATGCCACCGTCTGCCCCTGCTTGCCCTGCAAAAAGGAGCGGTTGCGCTGGATGGCGTCTGCGCCCAATGCGCGGGAGAGCGCACCGGCAATCGAGACCGCGGCAAAGGGTGAATAGACGACCGTTGCGCTTTGGGTGGGTACAGGTTTGCCACCCAGCATGGCCACCGCTTTGCGCCCTGCGTCTCGCCCCACAGCGTCCGGGTCAAAATCGGCCAAGCGCGACCCAAAACCAAAGCCAAATGCCATGGAACGGTCGTTCCCATCCGCGGCCATTGCCATGGTGTAGCCGCCCACAAACGTCTTATCGTAGCTGCCCGCCACACCATTTGTATTGGCAATCGCAACGGTTCCTGTCTGACTGAGAAACGTGCAACGGTTGGTCAACACCACCCGCGAATCGTAGCCCAGCGCGGCCTGTTCGATGCGCTTCGCCATGGCTACCTTCTCTTCCACCGGCAAGGCCACAATCGCCGGATCGTAGATGTCCAGTTCCTCGTCGGGGACGGGCTGGGGGCTGGGCAGACTGCGGTATTCGTCGCCGTCGGCCACATCGGCCAGAGCGATGGCAGCGTCGATGGCGCGGGCCAGGCTGGCGTCGGAAAAGTCCGAAGTGTAAGCGTAGCCCATCTGCCCGTTCCGAATCACCCGCACCCCAATCCCCTTGCTGCCAGCCTGGGAGAGCTTCTCCACCTGGCCTTTGTCCACCACAATTTCCGAATTTTGCCCCACATTCACATATGCTTCGGCTTCCAGTCCCACACTCCGTTGCCCGGCTTGGGCCACCACGCTCTGGGCAAGTTCGAGATAGTTCATTGGATTGTTGCTCCTGATTGATTCGATGGACGACCGATGGTAGACGACCGGCGACCAAAATATTCGTCGTCGGTCGTCAGTCGTCCCTTGTCAATTGCCTGTCATTCCGTCCCGCCCACCGTCAAACGCGGCACTCGCACTGTGGGCTTACCCACGCTAACCCGTGCCCACTGACCTTTGCCGCACATCCCTCGGCCTGGGTTCAGAGCCATGTCTGTGCCGATCATATCGATCTGGCGCAGAGTTTCCGGGCCGTTGCCCACCAGGGTTGCCCCTTTGATCGGCGCGGTCAGCTTGCCATCTTCGATCAACCAACCTTCGGTGATGGTAAAGACGTAGTCACCCCGGCCAATCTCCACCTGACCACCGCCCAGTTTCTTGGCGTAAATCCCTTTTTTCACCGAGCGGATGATCTCCTCCGGATCGTGGGGGCCGGCGGCGATGTAGGTATTTGTCATCCGGGGCATGGGCATGTCCCGGAAGCTCTGGCGGCGACCGTTGCCCGTGGAGGCTCGTCCCATGCGCCGGGCTTCGGTCAGGTCCCACATATATTCCCGCAGAATACCATTCTCGATCAAGACGGTCTTCTGGCTGGGCGTGCCTTCGTCATCAAAGCGCAGTGACCCCCGCCGACCGGGAATCGTGCCATCGTCCACCGCTGTCAAAAAGTCTGGCCCCACCCGTTGGCCCACCAGCCCGGCGTAGGCCGACGCGCCCTTGGTGATAAAATCCGCCTCCAGGCAATGGCCGCACGCTTCGTGGAAGAGTACGCCACCCCAGCCATTGTTGATTACCACCGGCATTTCGCCTGCGGGCGCAGAGCGGGCATCCAGCATCAACACCGCCGATTGGGCAGCGTCGGCAGCGAGGGCTACGGGATCGTTGTTGTCGAGAAATTCCAGGCCGATCTGCCCGCCGATACCTGAGCGGATCGACTGGCTGGTCTCGCCCCGCCGGGCAGCCACAATTGTCGAGAACTCCAGAATCTCCCGATCATCTTCTGCCCACACGCCGTCGGAATTGTAAATCCAGACCCGGCGGCTGGTCTGGGTGTAGCTGGCCTGCACACTGCTGACGTGAGGACTGTACCCCCGGGCGGCTACGTCCATCTGGCGCAGGATGGCGGCCTTGTCGGCTGTACTGATTTCGTCGTAGGGGCGTTGGATGGGGGACCGGCTGGCGCTGGCCCGCCGTTGCATGTCAACCACAGCCCTGGGCGCGTTTGTCCCTTTAGCTGCGGCCGCGGCTGCTTTGGCAGCATCGATCAGCGCCTCTTCGGTGAGATCGTCGGTGTAGGCATAGGCAGCGGTGTCACCATAGAAAACACGCACCCCGCCACCGATGTCGTCGCCCTGGGTGGCCTGTTCTAGCCGGCCTTCATCCAGAGTCAGGGAAAGCTGCTCATTGTTTTCCAAATAGAGTTCGGCAAGATCGCCACCATTGTGCAGGGCGGCGTCCAGTACACGGCGAACCGCTTCGATAGGGAGCATACGTTTGGGGTGTCCTTTCTGATATCGGAAAGAAAAGGCGGGAGCGGGTGTTGTTGATTGTCACCTTAAGAAACAAAGAGACTGTACCAAAAAGCGGCGTTGGTGGCAAGTGACCGCTCAATGGGGGGCAGGGCTTCTCAAAAGTCCTATGCGAAGTGTCTGTTAAGAGAAAAAGCACTTCCGAATGGCGTTCCTGCCCCCTGAAGGCACAGCCAGATAACGAAAGAGA
>JAHEML010000033.1:0-4436 GCA_024643705.1 Caldilineaceae bacterium
GTCATGAAAATGCGGTCGGCGGCGGCGGCCATCAGGTAGGATGCGTTGCCGCCACTTTCCAAATGGACGACAATCTCCTTTATTCGGGAGCGTTGCTGGGCATTTTCCATCCGGTTTTCCGTCCGGTTTTCCGCCCCATCCCATGCCCGGAAACGATGGAACAGCCCTGCCAGACTTTGGGCTTGGGCCAGGCTGATCTGCGGGCTGCGCACCAAAAAGAGCAGACCGCGCACATCCGGGTCTGCCGCGACAGCGTGCAGGGCAACGGTAAGACTTTCGATGGTCTGGGGAGGAGAACCAAAGGGGAGGAGCGAATAGTACCAGGGTTGGGCCGGTGTGCGCTCGGCCAGTTCGCCGTCCAACTCAAAGACGACGTAATCGGCCCACTTGCGCCGGGCCAAACGGCGACGTCCGTTTAGTATGCTGTAGATAAACCAGCGCCACATCCGCCCAAGCAGGCGACCCAATGCGCTGAATGCTGTGCCAATTGGCTTCAATAGAATCATAGAGTGGGTTTCTCGTCGAATCGTTGGTCAACGAACTGGTGGTCAACGAACTGGTGGTCAACGAACTGGTGGTCAACGAATGCAGGAATTTCTTCCCTCTATACTTCTTTCTATACTACTGTCCCATCCATCTTTGAAGCAAAATAGAGAATGGACATCACCCTGCTCTTCCTCAGTGTGTGGTCCCATCGTGTCGCATTACTCGATCTCCAACAGGTCCCGGAAGAAGACACCCCGGCGCACATGATGGACAACATCGCCCTGGGCAACGACCAGGACTTGGTTCCCCCATGCATTCACGCCCAGATAAATAGAGTAGTGTTGGTTGTTGTGGCTGATCCAGCGGTGCTTGTACATCAGATTAGCAATCCGGGAATCGGCAGCGATTGGTTCATCCGCCATAACAACCTCCCGGTAGGATACAGGGAATTCCCGGCATGTTTCGCAGAGGCCCTCTTCGCCCACACAGGCCCCGCAGTAAGGCTGCAAACAGAGCGAGCAGTTAGCTGTGTGATCCCCACAGTGGCTATATCCGCAGCCTGGGCAGACATTGTCGCAGGCAGGACAGAGCGCTTCGCCGCCGATCTCGCAGCGGATTGCGTGCTTCTGGCAAAGGATTGCCTCGCAACCCTGGCAGCGAACCCCATGCTCGGCGCAGAGCAGCACCGCGCATTCCTGACAGCGTAAGGCGCAATGGCCGCAACACGCCGTATTGCATTCCTGGCAATGGTATTGATTATAGCTGCCCACCATCTGCCCGCAACTCGCGCAAGCAGTCAAACAGTCGCTGCAATAGCTCAGCCCATCGGCCGGATCAACCGTGGCAAAGGGTGGCCCAACCAGACGATGACAGCGGGCACAGGCGACAATACAGCTTGTGCAAAAGCGCTGGCCGCTGGCGCTGCACGTCTCTACGTGGCTGCTTTCCTGGTGGCAATGGGGGCAGGCCACAGCACATTGGCGGCAGATCAGCAGGCCCGTTACCCCATCTATGCGCAAATGGGTGCGACATTGGCGTGTTCCACACTCGGCGCATAGTTCCTGGCAGGCGTGGCAGACATCGTCGGCACAGATGGGGCAGCGATCGCTGTGAGCAGTGCAGGCCCGTTGCCCGCACGACCAGCAATAGCGGCTGCATTTTTCGCATAGTTGCTGGTCGCAAGTGGGGCATTCATACAGCCCGCACCGGTCGCACAGCACATCCTGGCATTCGGCGCAGCGGCGTGTGCAGTTTTCGCACAGCACGTGGTTTGCGCCATCCACCACCAAAGATGACACGGCATCCCCGCAGACATGACAGAGAGGGTGGGTCATGGCACCCGTGTACAGATCACGTGCCACTTGCACAGCAACGCTCTGTGTGCCAGCGCTTAGTGTAATGTTGGCAACGGCCAAGGGTGTTTGCACAATTGCATAGCTGAGGAGGCGGGCCTGGACTCGCAGCCGATGGTTTTCGATCTCTTCGGCAATTTTGCGCTGCAAGTCGCTTTCCAGCACCCGGCGCTTATCACCTTGGGGATCATGGCTGTCGTAGACTTCGCCGATCTGCTGCTCGTAGTAGCTGGTGAGCCGGGAAAGTACCTTGTGCAGCCTGGGTAGAATTTCGGCTTCGTAGGCAACACAATGCACATCCGCGTGGTAGAGCGCGTACTTTCGGGCGTTTTCGGCCAACCGATTGAGGTGGGTCATTGGCGGCAAGTGGGCGCTCTGCTTCCCGTTTTCCACTGCAATTGGGTCGCCATCAGTCAGCCAGTCCTGCAATTTTGGCCCGGCTTCGTCCCCGGCTCCGTTTCCGTCGGCCAACCCGATCCGCTTGCCTTCGCCGTCCAGAACAACCGTGAAGAGTTCTTCCCGCTTGTCGTCCGACCGGTAGGTGATATGCCAGTTGAAAACGAAAAGCTGGCGCTGCTGTTCCTCCAGTTTCAACCCCATCACAGCCGCGTTGCGGGGTTGAATGGCGCGCAACAGTTGATCAGCGCCTTGATGGCGGCGGGGCAGTTGCAAGAGCGTCGCACCGCCCCGAAAGTCCAGGAAATCCATCATTTGATCAAAGAGGCGGCTGCCATAGACCACCAAATCTGCGCCATCTGGCAGATCGCCATTTTGGAAAACCAGATGAAGCCCCGGTTTGCCAAAGTGGGTGCTCAATTCTTCCGAAAGATCGACCCAAGCAGTGCTGTCGCTTGTCCGCTCAGTGATCTGCGCGCCAAAGGTGCGGAAGAAAGCCAGCGCAAACTCACGCAACCCGTTGTGGCGTGGAGTGGTTGTGGCTATGGGCTGAATGGAGGGAAGGGGTGGGCTAGTTGCAGACATCTCTGGCTAGGGTGTGGCTTCTTTACACGGTAGAGCGACGAATGGTCTGGTGTGGGCGGATGGAATCTCGATAGTATAGCACAGATTAAGGGGATGGTTGCTCCTGAATGGCTGCTTGTGATAAAATGCACCAAAGTTGCAGATAACACAAACAAGAATGTGGATGAAGCATTGTCGCTGCAAAACTGTCGTTTATGTTGATTGTGAATCGAACGTTGTAATCTATGAAGGCTGCACTACAGTGAGCAAACGCAACAGCAAGGAAATTCCAGATATTGTGATCGGTCGCCTGCCGGTCTATTTGCGCACCCTGCGCCTGCTCGCCGACGATGGGCGAGATGTGACTTCCAGCCAGGAATTGGGGGAGCATCTGGGAATTAGTTCGGCGCAGATTCGTAAAGACCTCAGCCACTTTGGCGAATTTGGCAAGCAGGGAACGGGATACAATATCTCCTTTCTTTGCAATCAACTGCAAAAGATATTGAACGTTGATCGTATTTGGCCTGTGGTGTTGGTGGGGGCCGGTTCGTTGGGCAACGCAATCGCCAACTATGCGGGCTTCGAGAGTCGAGGTTTCCGCATCGTTGCTATTTTCGACGAAGACAGCAAGAAGATCGGGCAGGCCATGGGACCGGTGCATGTGGACGATTTCGCCCATCTGTCCCGCCGAATCGAGGAAACTGGCGCACAGATCGCCGTGATTGCCGTGCCGACCCATGTGGCTCAGCGGGTGGCTGATCAACTTGTCGAGGCCGGTCTGGTCAGTATTCTCTGCTACGCACCCATTACCCTGACCACACCAAGCCATGTACGGGTGGAGTATATCGACCCCGTCATCCATTTTCAACATATGACCTACTACTTGGGGTGAGGGCCGGACGCTAAGTACTTTGTAAAATAAGTTTCTGGTAGTGAGCGCTGACTGAGTAGCCGACAAACTCCTTGGGGTCTGCGTCTTCGAGGCATATCGAAATCCAGCGAACGGGCACTTGCAAAAGACTTATTTTACAGTGCGCTAAGTTTTGTTTAGCCAATCGGTTGTTTGCGGGGCAGACCCTGACCCCTGGGATATTGAGCAGGTGTGCGCCGCGACTTTTTGATCAAAAGGATGCGGCGTTCTTCGTCCAGAAGGGGAACTTGTACCGGGGCAAAACGAATAACTTCACCCCCCAGTATCTCTATCGCTCGACGAGCCTGCATAAATTCTTCGGCTACGCCAGGCCCTTTGTAGGCCATCACGTAGCCACCCTGGCGGGCAAAGGGCAACAGATATTCGGACAGGGTGTTCAGGCGGGCAACCGCGCGGGCAACCACTAGATCAAACTGGCCGCGATACAGATCGTTGTGGCCGATTTCTTCCGCCCGACCCTGAACGACATCCACCTGGGCGAGCTTCAGGGCAGATACGACTTCCTGGAGAAAGCGAACCTTTTTGCCTGTGCCGTCCAACAGTACCAGGTTCAGCTCTGGCCAGGCAATCTTGAGCGGTAGCCCAGGAAAACCGGCCCCGGCCCCCACATCGATGGCACGCACGGTGGCCACAGATGGTTTGGGGGCGGCTCCTATCTCTTCGCGGATCAGGGGTAGCCCTGCCAAACAGTCGAGAAAATGTTTTGT
>JAHEML010000033.1:4446-4819 GCA_024643705.1 Caldilineaceae bacterium
ACACCGATCTCATCGTCGATCGCCGTCAGATTGATCTTTTGATTCCATTCGGCTAGCAGGTCGAAATAGAGTTGAAACTGCCCGATCTGTGTTGGGGACAGTGTCAAGCCCAAATGGCTACATCCGCGTAGTAATACGTCCATAGAACGCCTCCGGCATCGTGGTTCGGCAAAGGTTCAACCAAGAGGGCATTGTACCATACTCGCCAGCCAGCAACACCGGGCCCCTATCGCTCCCGAGGCCCCCCTCTCTTTTGACAGGCGCGAGAACGCGACGGTATAATCTAATCAATCTTGAATTTTATCAATTTTTCTATAAAAATTCCCGACAAGACGAGCCGATGCAGACATTTTGTGGCCTGACAACCGATGGA
>JAHEML010000033.1:4829-11717 GCA_024643705.1 Caldilineaceae bacterium
CTTGATTACCTGGCGACTATTTACAAGCTGGATCAACGAGAAGACCGGGTGACAACTGGTGCTCTGGCAAACCGGATGAGTGTATCCCCGGCAGCGGCCAGCAGTATGCTCAAACGGTTGGAAGAGGGCAACTTTGTCGAACGTTCCAGCGCCGACGGCATTATTCTGAATGAACAAGGTCGGTTGGCGGCTCTGCAACTCATCCGCCGCCACCGTCTGTTAGAGGTCTTTCTTATTCAGGTAATGGGATATAGTTGGGATCAAGTCGATCACGAAGCCCACGCTTTGCAACACTCCATCAGCGCCGCGTTCGAAAGGCGTATGGATGCCCTCTGTGGGTATCCCACCCACTGTCCCCACGGAGACCCAATCCCCAGCTCCGACGGCGTAATGCCCAAGGAAGAGTGGGTGTCACTGGTGCAATTGGAGCCATCCAGCACTGCCTGTGTCCGCCGAGTAGCAACAGATGATCCCCGCATCCTGCGCTATCTTGCCCAACTTGGGTTGACACCAGGTAGTTCGGTGAAATTGCGCGATATTGGCCCCTTTAACGGCCCCGTAACTGTCGAAAGATTGGACAAAGCTCAGTATGAACATCAGGAAAGCCGCCAAATTCTCGGCCACGAGTTGGCGGGCCTTCTCTATGTAGAGCCAATCGACATCGGTCAACCTGTGGCCCTCGTCGCCTGAGCCAAGGCAAATAGCGGGCTTCAGTTTACGTGGACAGAAAGCGATTTGAATGATGGCAGTCAAACAGTATCAAGCAGCTGGTGGCGTGGTGATTCAAAAAGGGCTGATCGATGGATTGGACCCGCTGTGTGCCTATGTTCTCCTGCTAGACCGGCCAGACCGGGCCGAAGTTCGCCTGCCCAAAGGGCACATCGATCCTGGCGAAGATGCGCAAACCGCCGCACTGCGTGAGACCGTGGAAGAGTCGGGCTATGCGGACGTGACCATTCTGGCTGATTTGGGTAACAATCGCGTCGAGTTTGAGTACAAGGGCAATCAGATCATCCGCGACGAGCACTATTTTCTCATGGAGCTTGCCTCGCCCCTCCAGGTAGAGCGCCCGGCACAGGATGCCAGGCAGTTTCAACCCCTATGGATCGAATTAGAGCATGCCACCGAGATGCTCACCTTCGACGCCGAGAAATCTGTTGTCCGAGACGCATTAGCCGTTTACTTGAGGCGCCCCGTTTGAGTATGCGGCAAGTGACTTCAAAATAGGATGGGGCGCGACGCGAAAAGGCCCGGAACATTTATGTTCCGGGCCTAACAAGCGCCTAATTTGGCTGCGGTTCTTCAGGCGTGTCCGGCGATTCCATCACCAAAGACAAACGCCTCAGATTGTCTTATTTGAAACGATATGTGATCCGCCCGCGGGTCAGATCATACGGGCTCATTTCAACCTTCACCTTGTCACCCAAGAGGACACGAATATAGTACCTGCGCATCTTTCCTGAAAGATAGGCAAGCACATTGTGTCCATTCTCCAGCTCAACCCGAAAATTCGCGTTGGGAAGGGTTTCGACAATCTTACCTTCGAGAACTAATGCTTCCTCAGCCATACATCTCCATTCAACTGTTGAATCCTACAGAACACGAGGAACGGTTCGCTGTGCTTTGCGGATCGCTTTTTGCTTCTTAATCCGGCGTACTTCGCTCTTAGAAGTAAACCAACGCTTCTGACGTACAATCGGCAAAATTCGGGCTTCGGCCACTGCTTTGCGGAAACGCTTTAGCAGGCTTTCTTGGGATTCGCCCGGTCGTAAATCTACGCTCATCTAAACTTCACCCCCTTCCGGCGGGTAACGGCGGCAGAATTCTACATCTGCTACCGATTGTCGACAAAAACAATCCTGTCGACGCACTCAAACGGGCGAAAAAACCAGCCGATTGTTGCGGACAGGATAATTAGTATACCCCGAAAAGGGCCTATTCAACAAAAAAGAAAGCCTCCGCGTCACCTTGCCCTTTGCCCCGCACAAGGACGTCAAGCAACCTCACGAACGATCTAGACAAGAAGAGTAGTTTCCGCTGCCCTGTTTCACCCATAATCTTAGGCAATTTGATGGGACATTAGGTGCAATCAACCATGATGGCCTGCTGGATCAATTTCTTCACTACATCATGATCGATGTCAGATAGCTTCTCGTATCGCAGGTGACGCATTCCTTTCCCACTCCCCAGCAAAGAATCCGAGTCTTGGATCTCTGCACCTTGAAAAACTGCAGATTGACATGATTTTTGTGAGGTATTATTGAACAAATGTTTCTTTTGATCGAGAATGTTGGAACATTCCATTTCATCTCTTCTTTGAAATCTGCGGAGATTCTGCTGATTATCCGTCTCAATTCGATGACGATCTCCTGCTGCGGACCATCAATTGACTGAATATAGAGATCGACCGCGCCCATCTGAATCCTTTTTACCCCTTTCCCAAAGCAACGTCATCTCCTGCTTCGGGAGCGTCTGCTTCAGGAGAGTCTATCGTCGATGGCAACCCATCCTGGGGTGTCACGACATCGGGTTCCTCGTGGGCAACACTGTTCTGCACAGCCTCGGCTTCGGCGGCATCTTCTATTGTCGTTTCGACAACCGGCTCAATCTGTTCGACGTTATCTGCTTGTGAATCATCTGCTTGTGAAGCTATGTGGTCGGCCTGGGTCTCTAGCAATGCCTGACCAACCATGTCGTTGGCTTGTCGTCGGCTCAAGCCGATTCGTTGGCGTTCTGGGTCTACCCGTAAAATCTTTACAGGGACCTGATCGCCCGTCGTCACACTTTTCAAGGGTTCGGCGACTTCGATTTCGGCCAGCTCACTGATATGGATCAGTCCCTCTACCCCAGGTTCCAGTTGGGCAAAGGCCCCAAAGTCCACCACACGTGTGATTGTGACCAGTATGGTATCGCCCTGTTGGTAACGCTCTTCGATGCTTTCCCACGGGTTGGGCAACAGTTTTTTGCGGCTTAGGGCAATACGGCTACGCTCGGAATCCAAGCGCAAAATTTCGACCTGAATACGGTCCCCCACTTGCAGCACATCTCTGGGATGGCTCACGGGGGTCCAGCCGATTTCGCTCACATGCAAGAGACCATCGGCACCCCCAATGTCCACAAAGGCACCAAATGGGCGCAGGCTGCGGACTTCGCCTTCCACCACATCGCCAATCTTCATTTCTTCAAAGAGCTGGGTCTTGCGCTCTTCCCGGTATTTGCGTTCTGCAAAACGGTGGGACAAAACCAGGCGGCGGCGGCGGCGTTCGACTTCGATTACCTCGACTGGCAACTCGTCGCCAATCATCTCGTCGAAGCGACGATTGCGATCATCCTCGGTCAAGTTACGGGGCAGGCCAACAATATGAGATGCGGGGATAAATCCACGCAAATGGCCGAATTCGACCAACAGGCCCCCTTTGTTGTAGCCAACCACGGCGCGAACGCTGATCTCTGCGCTTTCCAACATTTTCTCTGCGGTTAGCCAATCTCGCTTTTGCAATGCATCGGCAATGCTAAGAATCAACATTCCTTCATCGGTGGTCAATTTGCTGACCACCACAGGAACCAGTTCACCTTCGACAAGGGTGGCTATATAGTCTCGATCCAAGCGAGTCAAATCAGCCTGGGGCACGACACCATCCCGTTTCGCGCCGATGTTGATGAGGATTTCGCTGGCGCGAACTTCAACGATGGTCCCTTCGAGCAGATCACCCCGCTCGGGCAGGCTCAGATCGTCTTCTTCGGCTAGATATTGCTCGAAAAGATCGTAATCTGTCCCCTCCGTTGGGTCGCTGTCGAAGCCGCTAAACTCTTCGGAATATCGATCGTTGTCTGACTGAGATGAACCCACCATTGTCTAGTCTTCCCAAATTGCGATGGTTGTGCGTTGATGCAGAAAAGCGAACGACACTACCGTTTCGACACAGATCAATGGTGTCACTGTTCAACCGTGCCATCGGGTTGTCGCGTGCTTTGCTGCGAGATAAGAGATGCCTGCCTATCAGAAGAAAATCAAGCTGGATGAACCTTTGCATTACAAAGATATTTCCTGTCAGCTTCTGATTGTAGGCTGATTATAGCAGGCTCCCAATACAGAGTCAAGGTGTCAAAAATAGTCAAATTACGCCTGGATAAATTCCATTCGGCCTACTGCTATTCCTCTGCTGCCCCCTCGTTTTCCTTGGCCGCAACGTTTTCTGTGGCATCTCTATCAAAGTCCGGCTGCGTATTTGTTGCTGCCTCTTCCTTGATGTAGATAGAATCCAATGCTTGTTGCACCCGCTGCCAAAGACGCTGAGCGTAAGAGGCAGATTCGTCATCAACCCCATGACCAGCATATTCGATCTCGACAAATTCCGCGGTAAGCTGGGAGAATGGTTTGTCATCTTGTTCATGAATTGTATCCTCCAGCCGCGGCGCGTAGCGGAGAGGCGTTTCGCCGGGTTTACGGCTGACCCCCTGCTCCTGGGCGTGTTCCAACGTGGTCAGATAAAAGTAGCGGATGCGCTCCGCCGGTGACATTTGCCCCAGTTGAAGCCGTCGCCACCAGCGGGGGCCGCGACGCCCACGCTTCGTCTGCTTCTCTTGTTCTTGTTCTGCTGTCACAATCCCACTTCGCCAACCCTCAAATTCGCCCCACATCCCCTGCCACGCCAGCAAAAGACGTTGCCACAATCCCCGCAGCCAGGCAAAGTTGACACCTCGCTCCTGCAAATAGAGATAAGCCGCATAGCCAAGTAGAAGAGCAAGAATCATCCAGAAAATCGTGCCACCAACCCAGGGCGGCAGTGCGGCACGTTCGGCGGCCGCGGGCATTTGAGGTGGCGCAATTGCACCCAGTGGCTCGGCTGCCTCCATCGACTCGCCCTGGGGCAACAGCCGGCCAATCAACGCCATAATCAGGCCAAGAATGCCAAAAACGATCATATAAATAGACTGGATGATCCAGTTGAGAATTTGGGCCAGGCGGAAGGTCCCCCCCAGGGGTAAAAGGGCAGCGATCACCCCCATCATCAGCAGCAGCCCCCCGGTATAGATTGGCCAATTGCGGGTGATCGTCGTCTCGGCGGGGATGCGTTCGATCTGCCATTGGGCGCGCAACACGGCCAGCCGCCCCACCGCGATCAGAACCAGCCCAATCAAAAAATAGATGACGCTGGCTCCGATCACCAGCGGATCGATAGACTGACGGGCGATGGCAAAGAACCCATTGGCCCCTGTGCCAATTTGGCTGCCGGCTGTCAGCATCAACATCAGCACCCCACCCCCGATCCAGCGCTGGGTGAAGCGCGTCAGCAGGCTTTGGCGATCGCTGCGCACATGCACCTCTGGCGACCAGCGGCTCTCGCCCCGCCC
Organism: Caldilineaceae bacterium; assembly: GCA_024643705.1. Taxonomy (GTDB): domain Bacteria; phylum Chloroflexota; class Anaerolineae; order Caldilineales; family Caldilineaceae; genus JACQGT01. The sequence continues at coordinate 10,185 of JAHEML010000033.1, forward strand.
TGTGCGCGCGAGCAATTCGTCGGGCTGCAATCCCATCTGCAAAAAATCATCTGTCACCAATACGGCCAGAATCCATGTGCCATAGACAAGCATCGCCGCCACCACAAAAGGTGCCGAGAGAAGGGTGAGCAATGGGGAATAAAACATCGCCTGAAAAGTCGGTATACCTTCGACAAAAAGCCAAATGGCAACCCGCAGGATGAAGAGGATCAGCCCGACCTCGGCTGTGCGAAATGCCCAGGTGCGTCGGTGACGTTGCTCCGGCTGCACCAAAATTGTGGTGGTGTAGCTGCCTACAAACGTGGCGACCAAGCCAGTCACCAGGGTGATCTGCACGTAAGCGCCCATGAGAATAGGCGCAACATGCCGCAAAAAGCCAACCGCCGCCACCGAAATACAGCCCACCAACACGGTGATCAGCAATGGGCGCAGCAGGGAGCTCGTCCAGGCGACATCCGTTTTTAACGGCTGATCTTCTGGGGGCAGATCGCTCATGCTCCCGGCGACCACACTCTTTTCTTCCGGCGTGAAATCGAAGTTATACCCCATTGAAACTACCTCGTTGCCCCAGTTGCGCCAGCTCCGATTCCCAGTGGGCCTGGTGGACGTTGATACCCAGCGCCTGGGCTTGCTGTCGCATCCGATCAAAGCCCGGCTGGCGCACACAGGCGATCACCTGCACGTTGATGCCTTTGCGATTGAAGGAATGGAGCGACCACAGGAGGGGTTCACTCAGAAATGGTGTGACCAATATCAGCGTTGTCCCCCAGCCCAACGAAGCCACATGGCTGGGCAGCCAGTTGTGCAGGGCAAAGCGGGAGGGCGAAGGGTGCCCATCCTCCATGGGATCGTCCACACTTTCATCCCGGCGCAATTGAATGCGGGCCAGCACCTCCAGAATTCCCATCAAATGCCCCTGCCCGTTCTGGCTGGGGATGGGGTTGGCGTCGCCTTCGCTGAAGGGGTCCAGCCCGTTCGTGATCAGCCCTGTTTCCTGGCGCTGGCTGATCATGTGGTTTGCCAGTGAAGCGGCAATCACCACTGCCCATTCGCTGCCTCCCTGACGCTCGCGCTGGGGGTACGAAAGTCTGTCCAGATCGAGCACCACCACAGTCGTCAAGGCCATGGACGGCTGGAACTTTTTGATCAACAGGGTGTCGTCGTGGGCGCTGGCCCGCCAGTGGATGTGGCGCATACTATCCCCGCTGGCGTAGGGGCGCACACCGGCCATGCGCGTTGGGTCCATAAAGAGGCGTTGTTGCGAGCGCAGTGTGCCAAAGGGCAGGCGGCTGGGCAACCCCAATTGCTCCAGAGTCAACACTTTGGGGTAGACAACCATGTGGGGTTTTTCGCTCTCTTCCCACGAGCTTTGGGCAAAGCCAAAGAGATCGCCGGTTGTCAGGCGCAGCGGGCCAACCTGAAAATAGCCCCGACGGTGGCAGAAGAAGCGAAAACTCCGGGTTGTCTTGGTACGACCGCCCACGCTCGTCACCAGCCGGTAGCTCTCGCCCGTCTGCAATTCCAGGGGAACGC
>JAHEML010000643.1 GCA_024643705.1 Caldilineaceae bacterium
TGGAAAGCCGTTTGCGCCTGGGCGACGAAGCTGCTGCGGGTCGTTTTGTGGGCAAACTGGCCGGGCTGTTCGACGAACGGGCCTTTTTGGCCCTGGAAATCCACCGGCCCGACGACAACGTGCTGGCCCGACAGGTGACGGAATTGGGCAGACGCTTTGGGCTAAAAAATCTGGCGGTGCAGCCTGTTTACACATTGGCCGCGGACGAGCGGGAGCTGCTGACATTGTTGGCGGCCATGGGGCGCAATTGTCGGTTGGAGGAGGTAGAGCCGGTCGGCCTGCCTCATGGCGGCGACGGGGCGGTGACAACCCACTGGCTATCGGCTGCTGCGATGGAGGCCCGCTTCGCCGATTTTCCCAACGCGCTGGCCGCCACAGGGCAAATAGCCACTCTCTGCCAGGGGTGCCTGCCCGACGGTCGCCCGATTTGGCCGGTGATCCAAACATCGGACGAGGAATCCCACGACGCCGGGTTGGTCGAAATGGCCCGCGCAGGGTTGGTGCGCATTTACGGTAGTGACGCCGATCCGGCAGTGGGGGCGCGCCTGGAAAAGGAGTTGGCCGCGATTGCCCGCCACGGCTTTGCGCCCCTTTTTCTGCTGGTGGCCGATCTGGTGGCCTTTGCCCGTGGTCAGCAGATCCCTGTGAGCACCAGGGGCAGCGTTGCCAACTCACTGGTGGCCTATTGTGTGGGCATTACGGATGTTGATCCTGTGGCCCACCGGCTGCTCTTTGAGCGCTTTTTGAACCCGGCGCGCACGGATCTGCCCGACATCGATCTGGATTTTTGCTCCCGGCGGCGGGACGAGGTGCTGGACTATGCCCGGCAGCGTTTTGGCGCAGACCGGGTGGCGCTGGTGGCAACGGTGAGCACCATGCAGGCAAAATCGGCGGTGCGGGAGACGGCCAAAGCCTATGGGCTGGACGAGGACGCGATCAAGCGGCTGGCCCGGTTGCTGCCCAGAGAGTGGCACCCCGATCCCCGCCGCCGGGAGCGCAAGAGCATGGACGATATTCTGGCCGGGTTGGCCGATCCCCTGGAGAAGACGGTGATACGCCAGGCCTGGCGGCTGATCGGCCAGCCCAGCCACCTGTCTATCCACCCTGGCGGGCTGGTGGCAACACCCGGCCCCACCACCGATTATGCCCCTCTGCAATGGACACCCAAAGGGTTTGCCATCACCCAATACGACCACAAGGACGCGGAGGCCATCGGGCTGGTAAAGGTGGATGCGCTGGGTATTCGGGCATTGACGGTGCTGGCCGACGCCGCGGAGATGGTGCGCGCCCGTTTCGCGCCAGGGCTGGGCTTGGAGACGATACCCGACGGCGATCCAACCACGGGGGAGATGCTGCGCACGGGGGAGACGGTGGGGGTTTTTCAGTGCGAATCCACCGGGGCACAGCGCACTTTACGCCAGTTGAAGGCAGGCAACCAGCGGGACTTGGCGGTGGCAAACGCCTTTTTCAAGCCTGGCCCTGCCACGGGCGGCATGGCAGCCGCCTTTGTGCGACGCTATCGGGGCGAAGAGAAGGTGCGCTTTTTGCACCCATCGCTGGAGCCAATCCTGGGCGATACCCAAGGGGTGCTGCTCTTTCAGGAGCAGATTTTGCGTCTGGCGACAGAGATTGCCGGGCTAAGTTGGGAAGAGGCCGAACATCTGCGCCGGGGCATGAGCAAGTTTCGGGCGGACGAGATGGCCCACATCCGGGAGCGCTTTGTGCAGGGCTGTCAGCGGAGCGAAGGACCAGGGCTGTCGTCTCAGCAGGCCCGCACTTTGTGGGAACAGGTGGAGCCTTTTGCTGGCTATGGCTTCAACCAGGGCCACGCCACGGCCTATGCCGGGGTTTCGTATCGCTCGGCCTACGTGAAGGCCCACTGGCCCGCGGAATTTCTCTGCGCCCGCTTGGCGAATTGGGGCGGCTTTCATCATCCTGCGGTCTATGTTGCCGAGGCGCAACGGCTGGGAATCCCCGTGCGCCCACCCCATGTCAACCGTAGTCGGCGGCAATTCACCCTGGTGTATGCGGACAACTCTGCCCCGGTGTTGTACATGGGGCTGGGCCAGGTGCGAGGGTTGACAGAGAATTGTGTGCAGCGGCTTGTAGCGGCGCGAGGAGTGGGGCCATTTGTCGATTTGGCGGATTTTGTGGGGCGGGTGCAGCCCCAGCCAAAAGAGTTGGAGCATCTGGTGCGCTGCGGGGGTTTAGATGGACTGGGCATGAGCAGATCGGCCCTGTTGCAGGAGGCCGACGATCTGCGCAGATCGGGCGACGGGGGGCAGATGGGCTTTAGCTTCTTGGCGGTCACCGTGGCGGCAGAAAGCCCGGCGGAGCGATTGGCCTGGGAAAGCGAGTTGTTGGGCCAACCGGTGAGTGTGCATCCGGCGGCATTGGCAACGCGGCCGCCAGGCAGTGTCGCTTTGGCTGATCTACCGACACGGCCCGGCCAGCCAGTAACGATCATGGGTGTGCGGCTGCCCGGCTGGACCGGGGGCAAGGGCTTCTTTCTGGACGACGGCACGGGCTATATTGTCGCGCATGGCGAGGGGATTCCTTCACCCAAACTCTGGCAGGTGGTGGTTCTGCGGGGGCGCTGGCAGGTAGACGCGTGGGGCGGGGGCATCTTTGGGGTGGAAGAGGCAGGGTAATATCCAACGAATCAAGTTGCCTGCAACCCCGGTTTGACGTATAGTTGAGCTAGCCCATTTCCCCGTTCAAAAGGAGATACCCAGTGACTACCACCAACCACACCCGCACGGATGCGTTCCAACGCGTTGCCACCTTGGCCGAAGTAACCAAGATCGGTCTGCATACAGTCTACTTGGACGATCAGGTGATTGTGCTTGTCCACCACGAGGGGCGCATCTATGCCCTGGACAACCGCTGCCCTCACATGGGTTTCCCCTTGGATAAGGGTAGTGTGGCCGATGGAATTCTCACCTGCCACTGGCATCACGCCCGCTTCGATCTCTGCACCGGCGGCTCGTTTGACCTATGGGCCGACGACACCCCCAACTTTCCTGTGGACGTGCGAGATGGAGACGTTTTTGTGGATGCGACTGTCCATCGCCCGTCGCTGACTCAGCAAAAGGAGCGCTTGCAGGTGGGGCTGGAACGCAATCTGTCCCTG
>JAHEML010000034.1 GCA_024643705.1 Caldilineaceae bacterium
AGGAAGGGGTGGCCGCGATCGGCAATGTCTACACCAAGGCCGATTGCCGGAGGCGGGGCTATGCCAGAGCCATCACCACAGAAGTTGTCTCCCAGTTGCGGGCCGCGGGCCTGCCTTTAATTGTGCTGAATGTGAACAACGAAAACCGCATCGCCCGACAACTGTACGACTCGTTGGGCTTTGTGGAGCATTGTTCATTTGTAGAAGGAATTGTGAAGATGCGTATTGCGTAGTGCATAGTGCGTAGTGCGTAAGTAGCCGATGATTGAGGCATAAATCAATGGCTGCCGGTAGATGGTGAAACGTGGCTAGAACTCACATTTCACGTTTCATTCCCAGCCCGCCAATAAGAAATTTCCGCCAAACATCACTGGTCTACGCAATACGCAACACGAAATACGCAACACGCACCCTGTTTATTTCATTATTTCAAGGAGCTTTACCCAAATGACCGCAGTAAAAGAATTGACCTACGACATTGCCGACATCAATCTGGCCGAGAAAGGGCGTTTTCGGATGCGCTGGGCGGCCAAAGAGATGCCTGTGTTGGATTTGCTCGAGGAGCGCTTTAAGAAAGAACAGCCTTTCAAGGGCGTGCGCATGGCCGCGGCCATGCATGTGACCAGCGAGACAGCCAACCTCATGCGTATCCTCATTGCTGGTGGCGCAGAAGTGGCCTTGGCTGCCAGCAACCCCCTGAGCACCCAGGACGACATCGCAGCCGCGCTTGTTTCCTACTACGAAATGCCCGTCTACGCCATCAAAGGCGAGACGAACGCCCAGTACAACAGCCACCTGGACAGCGTGCTCAACATCAAGCCCCACATCACCATGGACGACGGCATGGACCTGGTGGCTATGCTCCATACCCAGCGCAGCGAACTGCTGAGCGACGTGGTGGGCGGAACCGAAGAGACCACCACCGGTGTCATCCGCCTCAAGGCCATGGCCGCAGCGGGCAAGCTGAAATTCCCGGTGATGGCTGTCAACGACGCCATGACCAAGCACTTCTTCGACAACCGCTATGGCACAGGCCAAAGCACCATGGACGGCATCATCCGCGCCACCAATATGCTGATGGCGGGCAAGAATTTCGTCGTAGGTGGCTTCGGCTGGTGCAGCAAGGGGATTGCCATGCGCGCCCGTGGCATGGGTGCCAATGTGATCGTCACCGAAGTGGACCCGCTGAAGGCCCTGGAAGCGGTGATGGAAGGCTACCGGGTGATGCCGATGATGGAAGCCGCCAAGATCGGCCACATCTTCTGCAGCGCCACTGGCGATATGCACGTGGTGGACGGCCACCACATGGAAGTGATGCCCGATGGCGCAGTGCTCGCCAACAGCGGTCACTTTGATATCGAACTGAATCTTGTGGCGCTGGAGAAAATGTCCACAAAGATTACACGTGTGCGCGACTTCCTGGACGAATATACCCTGGAAGATGGCCGCCGGCTCTATGTAGCAGGCGAAGGGCGTCTGGTCAATTTGGCCGCAGCCGAAGGCCACCCCAGCGCGGTGATGGATATGAGCTTTGCCAACCAGGCCCTGGCCGCCGAGTATATGCTCAAGATGGGCAGCGAGCTGGAAGGCCAGGTCTACAACGTGCCCGAAGATATCGACCGGGAAATTGCCCGACTGAAACTGGAAGCGATGGGTGTTCAGTGTGATACCCTGACTGCCGAGCAATCGGCCTACCTGAATGAGTGGAGTTTGGGGACAGGGCACTAAAGGATATTGCGTAATGCGTGGTGGTAAGTATGTGAAGATTGGGGCTGATGTGATCTGTGCCGGATGATAGCTGAAACGTGAAACGTGAGAGTAATCGACGATTTCACGTTTCACGCATCCCGCCGAACCGATTTCATCAGCACCGATACATCACCTACCTACGCACTACGCACTACGCACTACGCAACACGCAACCGAAACAACGCAATAAAACCATCCCTTTGGAGGATTCCCAATGAGCACAACCTTCATGACCTCCCCGTCGCTGCTCTTTACCAGCGAGTCGGTGACGGAAGGCCACCCAGATAAGATGTGCGACCAGATCAGCGATGCTGTACTGGACGCAATTTTTGCCCAAGACCCCAACGCCCGGGTCGCCTGCGAAACAGCCATCAAGACCGGCTTTGTTATGCTGCTGGGCGAGATCACCACCACGGCTTTTGTCAACATGGACGAACTGGTGCGCCAGGTGGTCAACGACATCGGCTTCGACGCCAGTGAAAAAGGCTTCGACGGCAATACCTGCGGCGTGCAGTTGGCCGTGGCTTCGCAAAGCCCAGACATTGCTATGGGCGTGGACAGGGCCGCCGAATACAAAGAGGGCAGCCTGGATATGGAAGACGACGAAATTGAGGCTGTCGGCGCTGGCGATCAGGGGATGATGTTCGGCTATGCCTGCAACGAGACAAAAACGTTGATGCCCATGCCCATCTTCCTGGCCCACAAACTTGCCCGCCGCCTCTCCGAAGTCCGCAAACAGGGCACCCTCCCCTGGTTGCGCCCCGATGGAAAATCCCAAGTCACAATCGAATATGCCTACGGCAAGCCCAAGCGGGTGCACACTGTGCTCATCAGCACCCAGCACGCGCCGGAGATCAGCCAAGCCGAGATTCGCCGGGAGATCATCGAAAAGGTGATCAATCCCGTGTTGCCCAGCGAGATGGTGGACGCTGACTTGCGCATCTTCGTCAACCCTACGGGCCGCTTTGTGGTGGGCGGGCCAATGGGCGATGCGGGCCTGACCGGGCGCAAAATTATTGTGGACACCTACGGTGGCATGGGACGCCACGGCGGCGGCGCGTTCAGCGGCAAGGATTGCACCAAAGTGGACCGCAGTGCAGCTTATGCGGCCCGCTGGGTTGCCAAGAATGTGGTGGCCGCGGATCTGGCCGACCGCTGCGAAATCCAGCTTGCCTACGCCATCGGTGTGGCCCGCCCGCTCAGCATCAATGTGGAAACCTTTGGCACGGGCAAAATCAGCGACGAACGTATCGCCGACCTGATCAGCGATCACTTCGATCTGCGCCCTGGTGCGATCATTCGCGACCTGGGCCTGCGCCGCCCCATCTACCGCCAGACAGCCGCCTACGGCCACTTTGGCCGGGATGACATCAGCCTGCCCTGGGAGCAGACCGAAAGAGCCGATGCACTGCGCCAGGCAGCGGCAAACGGAGCATAAAATCAGTGTAATCGGCAAAGACCTCGGCCGGTTGCCTCGCTTTTGGGTTGTACACGAGTGGAGAGATGTATGAGACGATTCTTGCTTTCCTCGGTAATCGGTATGTTGTTAGCCTTGACATTCATCTTATCTGTGTCGGCCCAATCCTCCGGGCAGCTGACGGTGCTCGATCGGAATGGCAAGATGGTGACGACCGTCACAGATGGAAACGCTGTCCGTCTTGTCATCGAGGTAACGAACGTGCGCCAACAGTTGACGCCTATCTCTTTTTACCTCGGCACAGAGACGGAAGCGATCGGCACGTGCCAAATTCCAGCAGGCGAAAAGAGTTGCACCACTGCCCCGATTGTTGCGCTGGGCTGGTACTGGAACGAAAGAGGCCAAATCGCGCCAGAACGGGATATCTTTGCGACGATGCTTCAGCGCGATATCGCCGTTGCCGCTATCAACGTGCGGCCTCGCCCTGTGGTGCTGGTGCATGGTTTTAACTCCGACTACACCTCATGGAGCAATTACCTAGGGCCAGCCGGCTACCTGACCCGGATCGGTCTGCCCGGCTATGCGGTGGGAGATGGGCAGGTGGCGGGTGTGATGGATACGGGCAATCTTCTAAAGCCTAAGGCCAGGACCAACACAATTGTCCAGAATGGGGCGATTTTGGCCGAATATATCGCCAATGTCAAAGCGGAAACCGGGGCCGAGCAGGTCGATCTCGTTGTTCACAGCATGGGTGGTTTCATCTCCCGGTGGTATATCAACAGCTTGATGGGCGAGAGAGACGTAGCCCAATTGATCATGTTGGGCACGCCACACGGGGGCAGCGACTGCGCGCTCCTTGCCAGCGGTATTGGCTGGTACGAACCGGCCGCCTTCGAAATCCGTTCCAACTACATGCTCAATGTCTTCAATCCCCAGGTTCAAAACCGGCGCGGGATTCCATTCTATGAATTTGCAGGGACAGCGATCCAGCGGCGTATCCTTTCCCCGTGTAGCAGCGCACCCAACGATCTGGTCGTGTCGCTGGAGAGCGCGTCGGCCATTCCCACCGTGCTGACAGAAGTCACCTACCTTCACTTCGACGAGAACACGTCGGAAGAGCTTTTCACAGAGCATGTTGCGCCCTTGTTGCGCAAATCGCCCAGGGCCTTTGCCATCCCAGATGTGGCATCAACCGAGCCATTCACGGTCACAGAGCCTGCGCCGATTCAGTTCAGCCAGATTTTCACTGGATTTGTGCGGGCTGGCGCAGGCAATGACCATATCATCGACATCGACGGTAATGTGGCTGTCGCCAGCTTCGGTCTCTACGATCCCTCGCGCACACTCACGGTGACAGTGCGTGGCGCCAACGGCAACGTGATCACCCTGGACCCAGACACAAATGGTCTGACGATTGTCGACGATCCGGCCTCTCTGCTCTACCTGGGCTACGGTTTCGAGAACCCCAAACCTGGCCCCTGGCGCGTCACCGTGCAGACCTCGGCCAAAACGCCGCCTCTGGGCGTTGACTATGCGATCATGGTGCAATATGTGGGTGGAGCCAGCATCGATGCCCAATTGAGCAGCCATATTCCCGCCATCGGTGAGCGGGTGGACATGACAGCCACATTGACACTGGGCGATGTGCCTATTTCGATGGATGAAACGACCGTGGTGATCCACACGCCGGACGGTGGCAGCGAACTTATCCCCGTAGCAGATCTGGCGGAAAATGGAGGTATTGTTGCCAGTTATCTACCAGAAGAAGCTGGTGTATATGGGATCGATGTGAACACCCGCAGCTTCTTGCCAGATGGCAGCGTTGTCCAACGCAGCGCATTTCTGGCCTTCGAGGTAGTTGACCGCTAAAGTCGATCTGGGAGGGTATTGGGTTGGGGATCGCTTCGAACTCAGGTTGTTCCCATCCGATTACAACGGTGTTTTCATTCCTTGCCTTTCCGGGTATAATGCAAACCACAATCAAACATCGGGCGCAAACAGTGTGGCGAGAGAGACCCTGACTCCAGGGCGCCGAAGGTGCAAGCGCAGAGAGAGTGCCCCTCTTTCTACGTGACACTCTCAGGCAAAAGGATCGTTGCACCTAGCCGCTCTGGAAAGCGTTGTGCCAGAAGAAGTTCATTTTTTGGAAACAGTGGACCTTCTCTGACACGACCACCGACGGGGCAATTCCCATCCGGCTCTCCCCAGCCGACGGGAGCAATCTCTCAGGTCCAGGACAGAGTGAACGGGCATTCATTTGGAATGCCCGTTTTTTGTTGCCTATGGCGTCCTGCGAGACGCCCGACCACCATCGCCCGTTTCGTCAAACCGAGGAGAGACCAATGAAAAAGAGAGTGGAAAACACGGTGGAAATTTCGGCGGATAGTTCGGCGGAAAATGGAGTAGAGCACAGTCTTGAACAGAGCATGGCAACCCCGATTGCGGCTTCGGCCAATGGCAATGGCGTTGTACGCCGCGCCAATCAAGCAAGTCTGCTGGCTTCTACCGACGATTTTGTGGACCGGCATTTAGGCCCCAACCCCAGCGAAGTGGATGAAATGCTGGCTGCGGTCGGCGCTGCTTCCCTCGACGAACTCATGGCCCAGACCGTGCCTGCCGCGATCCGGATGCGCCGGCCTCTGCGCTTGCCTGGCCCTCGCCCCGAATCGGATGTCCTGGCCGAGATGGCAACCATGGCTGCCAAGAACCAGGTCTATCGATCCTTCATCGGTATGGGCTACTATGGCACCCTGACCCCCGGCGTCATCTTGCGCAACATCATGGAAAACCCCGGCTGGTACACCCAGTACACCCCCTATCAGGCGGAGATCGCCCAGGGGCGGCTGGAAGCCCTGCTCAACTTCCAAACCATGATCAGCGATCTAACCGGGCTGGCTATCGCCAACGCTTCGCTGCTGGACGAAGCCACCGCCGCGGCAGAGGCAATGGTGATGTGCAAGCGGGCGCAGAAACGCACATCCCAGGCCAACACCTTTTTCGTCTCGAAGAAGTGTCATCCCCAGACCATTGACATTGTGAAAGGGCGGGCCGAACCTCTGGGATACACCGTCGTTGTGGGTGATCACCACAGCGATGCAATCGGGCCGGATGTTTTTGGTCTTCTCCTCCAATATCCCGACACCGAAGGAACGATCCACGATTTTCGAGAAACGGTAAAAGAGGCCCACGCCCAGGACGCCTTCGTCGTCGTTGCCACAGATTTGCTGGCCCTCACCCTGCTCACCCCACCCGGCGACTTCGGTGCCGACATCGCCGTGGGCAACAGCCAACGATTTGGCGTGCCTTTGGGCTACGGCGGCCCCCACGCGGCCTTTATGGCAACCACCGACGATCTCAAACGGATTATGCCCGGACGGCTGGTGGGCGTTTCGAAGGATGCCGAGGGCAAGATGGCCATGCGTCTCTCATTACAGACACGGGAACAGCACATCCGCCGGGACAAAGCCACCAGCAACATCTGCACAGCCCAGGTGTTACTTGCTATCATGGCGTCTATGTACGCCGTCTATCATGGGCCGGACGGCCTGCGCCGGATTGCCCGCCGGGTGCAATTGCTCACCACAATTCTGGCCGGTGAATTGCGGCAGCAGGGCTATCACGTGGGCGAGGGACCCTTCTTCGACACCTTAAAGATCAGCGATGGCCCCAGCAACCAGGCCGAATTGGTTGACGAAGCCGAATCCCGTGGGGTCAATTTACGTCTCTATCGCAAAGGCGCGGTAGGTGTCTCGCTGGACGAGGCCACCACTGTGCAGGATTTGCGTACCCTTCTGGAAATCTTTGGCGTGGATGGGGATGAAGAATTGGAGGGGTTGGCCGAGGCCGCGCAATTGGACTATCCAGCCCCCTTTGCCCGCAGCAGCGACTTCCTCACCCACCCGATTTTCAACGTCGTCGACTCGGAAACCGAGATGTTGCGCTACATCAAAAAGCTGGAAAATCGCGACCTCTCCCTGGCCCACTCCATGATCTCGCTTGGTTCGTGTACCATGAAGCTCAACGCAACCACCGAAATGATCCCCGTGACCTGGCCCGGTTTCGGCCATCTGCACCCCTTTGCCCCACAAGAGCAGACCCAAGGGTACGCGGAACTCTTCCGCAAACTGGGCGCGGCCCTAGCCGAAATAACGGGCTTTCACGGTGTGTCGTTGCAACCGAATGCGGGTTCCCAGGGGGAATATGCGGGGTTGATGGTCATCCGTGCCTGGCATCGCAGCCGGGGCGATGATCAACGCACCACCTGCCTGATCCCCTCGTCGGCCCACGGCACAAACCCGGCCAGCGCGGTGATGGCGGGGATGGATGTGGTGGTGGTGGCCTGCGACGACAACGGCAATATCGATGTGGATGATCTGCGGGCCAAAGCCCAAAGCGCAGGCAACCAACTCTCGGCGCTGATGGTAACCTACCCCAGTACCCACGGCGTCTTCGAGGAGGCGATTGTGGAGATTTGCCGCATCGTCCATCAGCAGGGCGGCCAGGTCTATATGGATGGGGCCAACATGAACGCGCAAGTGGGGCTGTGTCGCCCCGGCGACATCGGTGCCGATGTCTGCCACCTGAATCTGCACAAGACCTTTTGCATTCCCCACGGCGGTGGCGGGCCGGGCATGGGGCCAATCTGCGTGGCAAAACATCTGTCACCCTTTCTGCCGGGCAGCGCGGTTGTACCCGGTGTGGGTGGCGAAAGGGCGATTGCCGGTATCTCTGCCGCGCCCTGGGGCAGCGCCAGCATCTTGCCCATTTCGTATGCTTATATTGCCATGATGGGGGGCATCGGGCTGACCCAAGCGACCAAATATGCGATCCTGAGCGCCAACTACATGGCGGCGCGGCTGGCCCCGGCCTACCCGGTGCTGTACAAAGGGAGCAACGGACGAGTGGCCCACGAATGCATCATCGACACCCGTCCTCTCAAGGAATTTGGGGTTCAGGTGGAGGACATTGCCAAACGGCTGATCGACTATGGTTTTCACGCGCCTACTATGTCATTCCCCGTGGCGGGTACGCTGATGATCGAGCCGACAGAATCAGAGTCCAAAGACGAGCTGGATCGTTTCTGCGCGGCCATGTTGGCGATCCGAGACGAGGCCGCCGCGGTGGAACGGGGCGAACTGACCCCAGAGCAATCTCCACTGCATTACGCGCCCCACACCGCGGCGGCCATCAGCGCCAGCGAGTGGGATCGGCTCTACAGCCGAGAGGTGGGGGCATTCCCTGCTGCCTGGGTAAAGGAGAATAAGTTCTGGCCCTTTGTGGCCCGCATCGACAACGTCTACGGCGACCGCAACCTGGTCTGCGCCTGTCCGCCGATCGATGACTATGCGTAGCAAAGACGATGCGTAGCTGACCAAGCCAAGAATGACTGGCGCGTATGGCCGCCTACAGTTTAGCAGATTTGACCAGTGTAGACTGTCAGCGTATAATGCACTACAGAAAATATAGTGCCTTGCGGGATACAATTTGCACGGCTCACAGCAGGCATATGACTTGTACTACAGAGACTTTTGAGGAGGAATAACGATGGCAGACGAAAAAAGCCCCCGCCCCGCGGTGGAAGAAGTGATGATTATCGGCAGCGGGCCAGCCGGTTGGACAGCAGGCCTTTACACAGCCCGGGCCAATCTCAACCCATTGCTCATCACCGGCAATGACTACGGCGGCCAGGTGAGCATTACCTACGAAGTAGAGAACTATCCCGGCTTTCCCGAAGCGCTCAGTGGGCCAGAGCTGGTGGAAAAGATGAAAGAACAGGCCGAGAAATTTGGATTGACAGTCGAATACGATCATGTGTCGGAGATTGTGACCAACCAGCATCCCTTTGTTGTGCGCACGGTGAATGGCAAGGAATACAAGGCCAAGTCACTGATCCTTTGCACAGGGGCACGCCCCCGCTTTTTGCAGGTGCCGGGCGAAAAGGAGATGACCGGCAAGGGCGTCAGCTATTGCGCCACTTGTGATGGATTCTTCTTCCGGGGCAAAGACCTGGTTGTAGTTGGTGGCGGTGACAGCGCAGTGGAAGAGGGGCTGTTCCTGACCAAATTTGCCACCAAAGTACGCATCATCCACCGGCGCGACGAGCTTCGGGCCAGCAAAATTTTACAAGACCGGGCCTATGCCAACGACAAGATCGAGTTTGTGTGGAATACAGTTGTCAGTTCGATCAACGGCAATGGCTCTGTGCAGGGCATCAGCACAAAGAATGTGGTCACGGGTGAGGAGCAAGAACTGAAGACCGACGGAGTCTTTGTCTATGTGGGTCACCTGCCCAACAACGATCTATACCACGGCAAGCTGCATTTGGACGAAGACGGCCATCTGATCACCGATAAGAAGCTGCGCACGAATGTGCCGGGCATTTTTGCCGCAGGCGAGATTCAGGACAAGGTCTTCAAACAGGTGGCGACGAGCGTGGGCCAGGGCTGCGCTGCGGCCATGCAAACCGAAAAGTTTCTGGCCGAATTAGAGTCGGAAGGCTATCCGGGCGTGGATGTGGACGCCAGAGAATTCCCAAGCTACGGGGCATTTGTACCTCAAGTGACCGAAAAAGAATTGGTGCCGGCCTGAATCAACGGTCTTGGCCCAACTGAAAGAACGAAAGAAGGTCCTGTCGCTATGACGGGGCCTTTTTTCGTTCATACGACTGGCAACCCTATTTCTGCCCTATTCCCGCCAAACCAGCCAGCCCATCACCCCGGCAGCGGGGAGAAAAAGGGCCAGCATCGCGGTGCTCAGACCGATAGCTTGAGCGAGTAGGCCAAAAAGGATCGGAAGGGGAAGAAAGCCAAAAAGCGAACTCACCGCGGTGACAGCACCGGCCCGACCCGGCGCACTGGTCAATGCCCTGGCTTTGCTGATGGGCCAAAACATTGCGAAGAAAAAGGTAAGTGGAACCATCAGAAGAAAGCGGCTGATCACACCCGGCACGAACAGCCACAGGGGAAAAAGCAGGGCCACCGCGACTGTCACCACCCGCAGTACATGGCCCGTGTCCGAGCGCGCCCGCCAGCGATCCAGCACCAGCAAGCTGACAATGCCCACCCCCATTTCCGCTGCCACATAAATGCCCACCACCCCCTGGGACATCCCCACCTCTTGCGCCAGCCAGACGGTTTTCAGCACAAAGGGGGTTTCTAACACCTCCAACACAAAGAGAAAGATCAGCCAGCGCCGGGCTTGCCGGTTGGCGAGAACCTCGCGCATATTGCCCATCAAAGTGTGCCAGAGCGGGGTGTCCATCTCCTTTTGCCCATGGGCCGAGCGGGGGAAGCCTGTGCGCAGGATCAGCCCCGCATAGACCAGGGCACTGCCGCCCATGCTCACCAGCAGCCAGCGCCAATCCAACCCCAGCCAAAAGACCAGCGCCACCAGCAGGGGAGCCAAAGCTGCGCCGATGGTATCGAAGAGAACCGAGCGGGTGTAGGCACGATCCGGCACAGTCGGGTAGGCTTCCACCACCAGCACATCCCCTGTGTGGGTCAATGGCCCCCCAGCCGCGCCATAGAGGGCATAGGCCAGGAGAAGCAACCCAAAGGTAGGGGCCAACCCCATGCAGAGAATAGAAAGTCCAATGCCCACCGCGCCCAACCCCATCAGCCATTTGCGATCCCACACGTCCAGCAGCAGACCGTGAACAGGATCGATTACCTGGCTGACCCAAAGCATGGTCTGGCGCAGAAGGGCTACCTGGGCCAACGACAGCCCCAACAGTTGCTGAATTGTAGGCATAAGGACATCGGGCAGGCCGCTCATTAGCTCGTCGCTAAAGCGGCCACCATAAGCCAACATAACCTGAAGGGTGGAAAAGTTGGGCGAGCGGGGTAGAGAAAAACGGGATGGGGTCATGGGGATAGATAGGGATTGAGAGATTAGGAGATTGAGAGATGCACCAAGGCTAATCTCCCAATCTCTCAATCTCCTACTTTACACCTTACGCGGGAAGCGGCGCGTAGGCTTTCAGTCGCTCCAAGGTCTGATCATAGATTTCGAAGTGTTCGCCTTCCATCTCCTCCGGGTCCACATATTTCAGCCACATGGCCTGCTCCGGGTTCTCGCCAGCTAGTTGCCGGCGACTCTCCCGCACGCTTCCATCTGGGCTATGCCACTTTACTTCGCCTTGTTGCAGCAGGATAAACTCGCCCGCATAGGCATCGTGGAAGAGCTTTTGGTTGTCCCGGTAGTAGAGAGCCTGTTCACACATGGTCCGCAGCCAGGAATAGCACATCTCGGCGCTGTCTGTCTGAATCGAGTAAAAGCTGCCTTCCGGCTCCCGCTCGATCTCGCTCTGGAAGTCGATTTCGTCCAGGTTTACCGTGCCGTAGCCGTTGTCAGCGGCCATCTTCACCGAATTGCGATCCCGGTGGAAGGGGGCAATGGGCCAATCGCTTTGGGGATTGTGACCCATTGTGTGCATGAGGCAGGCATCGGTAGCGATGACATGATCCCCAGCCATGATGCCGTTGACCTCCCGGCCCTGGTGCACGCCCGTTTTCGCGTCCACGCCACTGTGCCACTCCTGA
>JAHEML010000644.1 GCA_024643705.1 Caldilineaceae bacterium
GTCTTCTGTGTCCAAAGACTTTCTTGGAACTACCAGGTAAAACTGGGAAAATTTATGAACACGAATGGGCCGAATTTCACAAATTTTATATTGATGAGTATTTCGCAAAATAAGTTTTATGGACTATCGTAGGCGCTGCTTGCAGCAGCGCAAGCATACAGTACCCATTCTTTTCACGAGAGCCGAGAGCGTTTTTGACAGTTTTGCGGCTAAAAGCCGCACCTACAAAAACCATATCTTACGATGTAATGAGGGTGGAATATCATTTTTTTACTGCATTGGGACAAAGAAGCAAAGAAGCAACTGGGTGAGCGGAAGAATTCGTTCATTGCCTCTCCGCCCCTCTGTTTCTTTGCTGTAAATTCTTCGCAGTAAATTCTCTACCATCTGATTGATCACTACAGAATTGCACGAATTTTCAAGTGTAATCAGCATAAATCAGCGTCCAAAGACTTTGTTGGAATGGCTTTGATGGAACTGTTCGGGTCAAAAACCAGGTGGGTGCGGGGTTCGGCCACACCCCAATGCATAGCAAACAGCGCGGCTACGGCCAGCAACGCGCCCACAGCGAAAAGCGTGGCATACCCATACCAGGCCAGCAGACCACCCACCAGCGGAGCCAGAGCCGATCCGATGCCCATGATCGTGTTGGAAATACCCACATACGACGGGCGATTCTCTGGCCGGGCAAACTCCAAGGGGATCAGCACACCGGAGACGATGCGCGTGCCGATGGACATCCCCAGCAACCCAAAAACGACATAATACCAGACGTAGCCTGGAGCCAGCCAGGCCAGCCCAAAACTCAGGATCAGGCCCAGGTAGCCCAGTTCCAGCGACAGCTTGTGCCCCCACCGATCCGCCACAAAACCGGCCAACAGGTTACCCACCGTTTGGCCCAACAGCAGTGCTGCCGTGAAATAGCCCACTGTGCCATCACTGACACCCCACAGTCGTACAGCCGCCACGGTGAGAAATCCCTCGCCCATGGCTGCAAAGCTGGAAAGCACCCGGGCAATCAAAAAACGGCGAAAATTGTGATCACCCTGGACAATTGCCAACATCTTACGCCACGACTGACTCTGCTGGCTTTGCAAAGGTTGCACAGTTTCGTCGCGGCCGGCCGGTTCCCGTGTCAATGCCAGAAAGCCCCAGCTAATGATAATCGCCACTGCAGCCACCACGAAGATATAGACAAAATTGGTGGGAAAGGGGTAGGCATCCAACATCCACCCGCTGACAAATGCGCCCAATGTCCCCAAACCAGCGCCGATGAAGGATGTAATGCCAAAGAAGCCCCCGCGCCGGTTTGTGGGGAAACAGCGGGCCAGCAATGTAGACCATGCTGGGGCAATCAGCCCCGCGCCAAATCCGTGCCATCCATAGCCCACAAAAAAGGTGATCAGCGCCAACGTGGGGCTGCGGAAGCTGATCAGCCCTGCTACCGGCAGCAGCCACATGGGCAGCCGTTCGGTAAAGAGGCCCAGGTTGATCACGATTGGCTTCATCCGCGGGACACGCTCGGTGATGCCCGCGGCAAAAAGTTGGGGCAAAAACCAGCTCGACTGGGCCAACACCGCCAAGAGAGCGATGGGTACAGGGCTATCGGAGAGCTTGCTGACAAAAAGCGGTAGAATGGTGGCCGAGGAAACAAAGCTCAGGGCAAACCAGAAGAAGACCCCATCCAGCAAATTCACCCCATAGTTCCAGGCAAAATTCTGATCCCGCTCGGCTTCGAGCTGGGCTTCTGTACGCGCAGGCAATGGGACATTCATCCGCAGCAGCCAGCGTGCGGCAGATCGGCCCCGAACTAGATGACTCGACATACAGGGGAGAATCCTTTGGGTTGTGAAAGAGGTGAACCGGGAGGAATTTTACCACGACGGTGCAAAGAGACGAAGGTGGGATGGAGACGACGGACAACAGACGATGGACAACAGACGACGGACAACAGACGACCACTAAGGGACGATCTCGCCCTGGCGGTCGTCTGTCGTCCGTCGTCAATTACCAATAGCGCATGGCGTCGCGGAAAAGGGCTGTTAAATCGTCGGCGCTGGCAGGGCGAGGGGAGAGCTTCGTCACCCGATGCTGGGGCAATGTCCCTTCCACCAGCGCGGGAATATCCGCTTCTGTAAAGCCGATGGCGCTCAGGCCGTTGGGCACGCCTGTCTGTTTCATCAGGTCGATGATGGCCGACGCCAGCACTTCGCCCGCATCTTCTGCCGCCACATCAGACACATCCACCCCCATCAATTGCGCGCCCATCAAATGACGCTGGGGGTTGGCTGCCCCTGTGAAACGGAAGACTGCAGGCGCGTTCAGAATCACCGACATCCCGTGGGGAATGATCGGGTGGTCGGCGGGATATCCGGGCGGATTGTAGCCCCGCACCATCCCCGACACGGGGTAGGACATGCCGTGGGGTAGATGCACCCCTGCATTGCCAAAGCCGATGCCCGCATAGGCCGACGCCAGAAGCATTTGGCTGCGGGCTTCGTCGTCTTCCGGGTCGTGGATGGCCTGCACGATATTGGCGGCTACCATCTGTACAGCTTTGCTCGACCAGATGTCGCTGATGGGGTTGGCCCCCTGGTAGGCGGGGCGCAGTTCGGGCCTGTCTGCGGCGGGGCGTTGGTCAAAGGGGATGGCGGTCAGGGATTCCAAGGCATGGCTGAGCACATCCAACCCACTGCTGGCGGCTACCATTTTGGGCAAAGTGCGGGTGTTGTCCGGGTCCAGAATGCCCAATACCGGGCGCAGGGCGCGATGAGCAATCCCTGTCTTGGCGTGCATCTGCGTGTAGTCGAAGATGGCGACGCCGGTGGTCTCGCTGCCTGTGCCCGCGGTGGTGGGGATGGCGATCAGCGGTTTGAGCGGGCCGGGCACGGGTTGGCCCCGGCCAATCGGCGGGTTGACGTAGGCCAGCAGATCGGCGGGCCAGGTGGCATAGAGGTTGGCGGCCTTGGCTGTGTCCATCACCGAGCCGCCGCCTACCGCCACGTAGCCGTCGAAGTTGCCCTGGGTGGCAAAGTCGATGGCCTGCCGAAAGGAGATGTCCGTCGGCTCCACCCGGGTCTGGTCGTAGAGCACCGCGTCGATGCCTTCGGCCCGTAGCGCGGCCA
>JAHEML010000645.1 GCA_024643705.1 Caldilineaceae bacterium
GCCCAGGGTGGAGCCGTAGATTTCCTGGCCGTGGAAAAGATTGGGATCGTAGTGGATGAACTCCGGGCCGCGCGCGTAGCGGTCGCCGATGAGCAAATTACGGCCAACCGCCATCAGTAGGGTGAATGTCATGTCTGCTGTCGCGCCGTCTACGAAGCCGGGTGTGTTGCCCACGGGAATGTTGCGGGCACGGGCATCGGCCAGATTGACATGATCCACGCCCACGCCAAAGTTGCTGATCACTTTCAGATTGGGCATGCGGTCCATCATTCCACCGTCGGTGGGTGGGTGGCCGTAGGTCAGATAGCCGTCGATTTTCGCCAGCAGTGCTTCGTTGTCCAGCGCATCATGCAGAAAGTGGATTTCGCAGGTGTCACCCAGCATCTCCAGCATGGTGGGGGGCAGGGCCGTGTCGATGAGCAGTTGGTAGGGCATAGGGTTCGCTCGCATGTGTGGGAAAATGAAAATTCAAAGAGGAATGTAACTGTACTGTGAAAACGTGAAGCGTGAAACGTGAGAAAGGTCGAGTGCCCTCACGCATCACGCTTCACGTTTCAAAAATCTATTTCTCCGGTAACGTCGCCGCATAGGCCACGCCCCGGTCCACCCAGGCCCGCAGATCAGCTTCGCATTCGACACCCGGCGTATCCACGTAGATAAAGCCTTTCATCGGCCTGCCGGTGAAATCCATCACCCGGGTATGAGGCAGGGCCAGGGCTTCGTCGCTGTTCTCTTTGCCCACCCGCACCATCAGGCCCTCTTGTGTGATGCCGACGGTCATGTTTCCCCGCCATATAAAAGCCAGCCCGCCAAACATCTTCTTTTCGACAACGCCGATGTGATCGGAAAGTACATCCCGCACACGGGCGGCGAGTGCTTCGTCGTAGGCCATAGGGGGATTATCTCCTTTTGATCGATTCCACCGCGTCTGTCTAAGAAACGTGATTCGTGAAACGTGAGATCGTTCGACCTTTCTCACGTTTCACGAATCACGTTTTCACGCCAAAAGATGCCATCGCCGCAAAAACTTACCCAAGACTTCTGTTCAAATACTCCACCACATCCCGGAAGCTGATGATACCCGTGGGCCGGTTGTCTTCGTCCACCAGGGGCAGATGGCGGAAACCATGCAGGGACATCAGGTGCAGCGCCTCGGCGATGGGCAAGTCGGCCTTCAGCGCCACGGGATTGGGTGTCATGTAGTCGGCGATAGAGGTGTGGCTCAGATCATCCACCAGCCCGGTGACCCGCATGAGCACATCCCGCTCGGTAAAGATGCCGCTCAGCCGGTCTTCCTCGTCGGTGACGACAAGACAACCGATGTTGTGCCGGTTCATCTGGCGGATGGCACGAGAGAGAGAACTGCCTGCGTCGATAGTAATCGGCACATGTGGGTTCAAGTCCGAGACCGTATGTTCGATCAGTTCGTCCTGTACGGTCGTCGTTTCGACTGCGCTTCGTCCCAGCTCGTCCAGATATTCCTCGTCCAACGTCAGGGGCAATTCGCCCGACATCTCCGACTGATTCTCCTCTCGGGCCGAGACAGTCCACAGATCATCTGCCCGGTAAAGTTTGTTCAGATCACCTTCGCCCCGCTTGGCTTTGGCCTGGGCCACCTGCTCCATAATTCCCGAAGCATAGGTGGGCTTGCGCACATCCCGGATCACGCCCATGGGCGCAGGAAACTCTGGGTCTTCCATGCTGCCTAGAATCGAGGCCAGGGCTTTGGAGGACGCGTCGTGGACCACGATTTCGTCCAGACTCACATCGGCAAGACTGACGACTTCCGGCGTAAAGCCCCGCATGCGGATGCCCTTGTCCTTGTCCTTGCCAAAGATCATGGGCATTCCATGCTCCAAATTCAGGGTGACGTCGTCCCGGTTGGTGCGGTCGCTCAGCGCGTTCCACTCGTCCGGGTTGAAGATAACGCAGTTCTGGTAGACTTCGACAAAGGCCGTGCCTTTGTGCGCGGCGGCTTTGCTCAGCACTTCGGCCAGATGTTGCGGGTTGGAATCGATGGAGCGGGCCACAAAGGTGGCTTCGGCGGCCAGGGCCAGGGCGATGGGATTCACAGGTGATTCAATCGTGCCCATGGGCGACGATTTTGTTACCTTGCCCACTTTGCTGGTGGGGGATGCCTGCCCTTTCGTCAAACCGTAGATGCGGTTATTGAAGAGGATGATCTTCATGTTCACATTGCGGCGGATGGCATGGATGAGATGATTCCCACCAATCGACAACCCATCGCCGTCACCCGTGACCACCCAAATGTTCAAGTCTGGGTTGGAGATTGCCAGCCCTGTTGCCAGGGTGGGCGCACGGCCATGGATGCTGTGAATGCCGTAGGTGTCCATATAGTAGGGGAAGCGGCTGGAGCAGCCGATGCCCGAAATAAAGACAATCTTCTCTTTGGGGATACCCAATTCTGGCATCACCCGCTGTACTTGGGCCAGAATCGAATAGTCGCCACAGCCGGGACACCAGCGCACGGTCTGGTCGGAGACAAAATCCTTGCGGGTCAGTGTAATTTCGTTGGTCATTGTTGTGTTCATTGTGGATTCACTCATCGTTCTACCCCTTGCCCAGTGTCTGGGTGATCACTTCACGCATTTCGCCGATTTGCAGCGGACGAGCCTGCAATTTGTTGAATTTCTGCACCGGTACCCCAAATTTCCCCTGCAAGAGCAGTGCCAACTGGCCGCTGTTCAACTCCGGCACCAAAATTTGGGGATGCCTGTGCAGCAGCATTTCCAGGTTGCGGGGAAAGGGGTTGAGGAAGCGCAGATGGGCGTGGGCCACCGATTGTCCCGCCCGCTGGGCACGGGTGACGGCTGTGCGCACCACGCCGTAGGTGCCGCCCCAACTCACCACCAACAGTTCTGCATCCGCCGCACCAAAGACCTCCTGCTCCGGGATAAAGTCGGCCAGCCGGGCGATCTTCTCGGCCCGTTCCAGGGTCATCTGTTCGTTGTGCTGGGGATTGTAGCTGACGTTGCCCGTTTCCGGGGCTTTGGCTAGCCCACCCAGCCGGTGTTCCAGGCCAGGTGTGCCGGGGATGGCCCAAGGCCGGGCCAGGGTTTCCGGGTTGCGTTTGTAGGGCAAGAAGGGGTCTGCATCACTGCTG
>JAHEML010000646.1 GCA_024643705.1 Caldilineaceae bacterium
CAATCCCAAGAGTTGCCGGGGTGTCCTGGCCCAAGCCACCACCCGATGCCCCACCAGCCCAAAAAAGCCCGCCATACGTAGATTCGTGTTCAGAATCATCATCCCAAAGAGCAGGACAAGTGTGTTCATGTCCAGGCTGGCGTAGGCCGACTCCAGCGAGATTGCCCCCAGCAAAATCAATGCCGTTGCCCCCACCAGAGCAATCGTGGCCCGGTTCATCCGCAGGAACGGGTATCGTCCGACTGCCACGCCAATGATGGTAAGAATAATGATCAGCAAGGAAAGCCAGTGGATGATGGGCATAGGATGAATCTTACCGGAGGGTGAACTCTGCCCAAACCAGGGTGTAAAGCGACAGCGCGGCAATCGGCCCCGATGCCAGTTCCTGTTCCATACGCACCATGCCCCGCTGAAATGCGTTGGCTGGAATCAGGTGCAACGAGGAGTAGGCCCGCTCTCTGTAACCCTGGATATCACTGAGGGGATAGGCCAGTTCCACAGTCTCTGTCCAAACTGTGCCAAAACCGGCTGCGGCCATTTCGTCGGACAAAGTCGCAATACGTGGATAGCGCCCCATCTCCACTGCCACCGTCTCGGGGAAATGGGACGAGAGTGGAACCCGTCGCCGGATGTCCTCTGCCGAGTCGGTGACGGTGCAGAGCCGCCCACCAGGGCGCAACAGCCGGGCAGCTTTTCGAAAGAAGGCGGGACGATCGGTGACATGATGAACGACATCCACCGAGAAAATCAGGTCGAAGCCTGGTTGTGTGAAAGGGAGCGATTCGGCTTTGGCCTGGCGAAAATAGAGGGCATTCGTGCGGCTGCGGGCAACCGCCAGCATCTCGGCTGATGGATCGATCCCCGCGCCCCGACACGCAGTGGCTTCGTGTAGCGCGATGCTGTAGTTGCCTGTACCACAACCGACTTCCAGAATGTGGCTGCTGCTGTCGATCTTGCCCGTAGCCATCAGCGCGACCAAAACACCGGGGTGGACGTTACGGTTGCGGGCATAGACTGTGGCAAGGCTGTCGTAGTTGAGGGGCATCACGTATCACGTATCACGTATCGTGTCTATCTGGGACAATTCAACCGACACACAGTTCCTCGATCAAGCGGCAATAGACCTCCACCGCTTCCTCCAACTGGGCGATGTCGATCCACTCGCCCACTGTGTGGGCCTGGGCAATGTTGCCGGGGCCAAGCACCAGGGACTGCATATATTTTTGATAGGTAACGGCTTCGGTTCCATAGGGAACCGTGACAGCCCGTTCTGCACCCGTTGCCCGGCAAGCAGCCTGGGCCAGTGGCCCGTTCGGGTCGGCGTAAAAATGGGAGAAGGTGCGCGAATCAACGTCCAACCCGTGGGCTTTGGCCCGATCCACAACCATCTGCACCGCTTCTTCGGTAGCTGCGTTGGGCATGGCCCGCAGTCCCAGGGTTGCCACTGTTTTGCCCGCTGTCACGTTGGCTGGCACACCCCCATCATCCAACACCAGATTAAAACCGTTGGTGGGCGGGCTGAATTCGTTGTTCTGGAATCGCTTTTCCGTGCGGAATGTCTGTGCCAATGTGGTCATTTCTGCCAGAAAGGGGGCGATTTTGAAGTTGGCCGACTCACCTTTGTCTGTGCTGGTGTGGGCCGACACGCCATACGCAGTGACGTTGATGCGCGCTCCGCCCTTGTGGGCATAGACAGGCAGCAGTTCGGATGGTTCGCAAACGACGCAGAACTCCGGCCAACCCCCTGTGAGCAGTTTGGAATGTTCGACAATATAGTACGACCCAATATGGCCGTTTTCTTCATCGGATGTGACGGCGATGAAGAGGGGTTTCTCCAATTGCGCTGCGTCAAAGCGGGATGCAGCCACAATCGTTGCGGCCAGTGGTCCCTTCATGTCGCAACTGCCCCGACCGTACAGCTTGCCATCCTTGACTACCGGCGCGAATGGTTCCCAGCCCACATTGCCTGGCACGGTGTCCGAATGGCTGAAAAGCCCCAGCCCGCCCGCGCTGTCTCCGCGCCCCTTTTTGCCAACGACATTCACCTTTTCAACGCCATTGGGGTCGATATAGCTCAATAGTTCAACCACAAAACCGGCTTCCACCAGCACGTTTTCCAAAAACTCGGAGATAGCCCTGTTGCTGTGGGGTGTTTCTGATTCAAAGGCGATCAGCTGGGATGTGAGATCGACGACGTTCAGGGACATGAAAAACTCCTGTTGTAGGTGAAAGAAGTTCGACTTTTTAGAAAAAGCCGAACTTCCGGGTGGTTTATTGTGCAACCATTGAAATGAGAAAGCGTGTGACAAGAAGCGCCAGCCCAAGCCACAAGATAACGATGAGCGCCGCGGCTACGCGATTGATCGGCTTACCTTGATCGATAACTGACCGGGCTTTCTCTCGACACTCATCCAAGACAGCAACGGGGATCAATTTCAACGCAACTGTGATGCCGATTGGCAGCAAAATCAGATCGTCCAAATAGCCGATAATCGGGACAAAATCTGGGATCAGATCGATGGGGCTGAACGCGTAGCCTACGACACACGCAGCAAAAATCCGCGCATACCAGGGCGTGCGCGGGTCGCGATAGGCCAGGTAGAGGGTGTAGCATTCGATCTTGAGTCGCCTGGCCTGTTCTCTCCACTTGTCCAGCATACCCATCGTGGCCCTGTTGATAATGGCTACTACGTCAGCTTGCCTCTGGCGCTCACCGGCCAGACAGCATCTACCCGCCCGCCCCGGCTCCCCACAATTTCGTCGTGCAAACAGACCGTGTTGTCCCCATATCCCACGATAAAATCGATGAAATCGCCGACATGCAGATGATCATTGGGTCGATCCAGAGTGACGGTGCCATGTTCTGCCGACATGGAGACTTTGACCACACCCTCAACACCAATGGGCACGGGCTGGGTGATCCAAGCGGGGAGAGTCTTCCAGCCCGCATCCACGATGATACGGTCTGGGGCGGGGCGACTGCTGACCACCACCCGCACAAAGAGGGCGGGCTGGGTGGGGGTGCCCCAGCGTTTATAGGTAGCATCGCCAAAGATTGCGCCACCCGCTTGCATTTCGGTGATGCCGGGGATGTGTGCGGTGATGGTCATTGTGCCGCTGCC
>JAHEML010000035.1 GCA_024643705.1 Caldilineaceae bacterium
TTGGTCAGGGGTGCATGGATTCCGCTGTCGGCCTGGGCCAGCACCCGGTAGTATTGTCTCCGGGTGTTCTGCTGGATGATTGTGGGTGGATAGCCTTCCTGCATCAGCAGCAGATTCATCGCTAGCCGGGCGGTGCGTCCGTTGCCGTCGATGAAGGGATGAATCGCCACCAGCCGGTGGTGGGCCACAGCCGCCCGCTCTACAGGATGCAGCGAACTGCTTTCGCCAACCAGCCAATCGCCCCATTCGAGCATCAACCGTTCGATCTCCCAGGCGTCTGGCGGTGTGTGGGCGGAGCCAGCAATGCGCACAGGCAATTGGCGATATTGTCCGGCGCTGGCGTCGTCGATAGATTCCAGCACCAGCCGGTGAATCTGCCGGACAACGGCTGGTGTCAAAGGCTGCTTTTCGTCCACCAGTGTGTGGACAAAATGGATGGCGCTGCGGTGATTCGTCACTTCGAAATGCTCACGCAGACTTTTGCCGCCAATTGTCAGACCGGTCTCCAGGATGAGCCGGGTCTCTTGCAATGTCAGGGTATTGCCCTCAATGGCATTGGAGTGGTAAATCCACTCCACAAGCATCTCTTCCTGAAGCCGTTGCAAAACGGCCCTGGGCAAAGGACGCAGCCCATCCAACGCCGCCTTCTTATCGTCGATTCGCTGCTGCAAGCGTCTTTGAAGCATATTTCACCTGTAAACAAACAATCTCATATCGGTATCGGATAGAGGTAATTTTACTCTATCCGATACCGATATGCAAAGCTATCGCGTGGTTCGACCCATCCCAATGTGTTACACCTTCAACTTCGCCCACCCGACCGGCAATTCGGCCATCCGCTGCCGGGCCAATCGCCGTATGCGGTGCATTTTGTCTCTGGGGCAAAGACAAAAGCGTGCCATCAACCGATCGGTTGATGGCACGCTTTCAGTGGATGGATGGGAGAACCCATCCATCCCCGCGCGCATCTCCACCGGCTGGTGGATTTCAACGGGGCGTTGAGACTGTATCCTATGGGTAGTTCGGTTTCACAAGCAGTTGACTTTCTGCTACAGTGCCACAGGAGAAGAAAATGACAACGCGCATCGAAGCACAACAGGGAATCCAGCCAGCACCCAGTGTACTGGGAAGACTGCTCTGGGTCAGCCCCCTGGCAATGCTGGCCTCCACTGCCACAGGCCGCATGGCCCCCGAAATCGGCTAAGGTGATCTATGACTCCTGCAAGCAATATTCACCCAAACGATGTTCATTCCGACAGATTCGACTGGCCCCTCGTTCTCTTTTTCGTCCTGGCCTACGCCATCGCCTGGGGTGTATTCGGGATTGCAGGCGTCATTGCCCGCCAATCCGGTCTAGAAAACGCACAGGCCCTGATGGCAGCGGGCGAATCTCTCCAGTTTGAGGGCATCGCCCTGAGCGTTTCGCCCTGGCTGGTCTATCTGCTCACCCGTCTGGCCGATTTCGCCTTCTCGATTGCCGGGGTGGTGATGATCGCTGCGACCGCGGGCCGCGTGGGGTTGGGAGAACTGTGGCAACGGCTGACTCGCTGGCGCATCGCCGGCGCTGGTATGGGTTGGGTCTGTTGCCGCTTGCCCTGTACGGGATCGCAACAGTTGTCGCCGGGGCCGGCGATTCCTTCACGCTCTCCGGCAGGGCGCTCTATATACTTCTTTTCAGCGCCCAGGCCGGCCTGTTTGTCTCGCTCTTTTTGCGGGGAGCCATGGGCGAGGAATTGGGTCTGCGCGGCTTTGCCCTGCCCCGCCTGCAAGAGTGGATGTCTCCCTTTCGCGCCAGTCTGGTCATCGGCCTTTTCTGGGCGCTCTGGCATCTGCCCGTGCTGCTGGGGCGAGACCCGGTGTCGATAGTCGCCTTTTTGCTGCTCTCGTTTGGCCTGAGTTTTCTCTTCACCCTGCTCTTCAATGGCAGCGGTGGATCGCTGATTCCGGGGCTGTTGCTACACGCCACACAAAACTGGGAAGAGGGCTTTGAAACCATTTTTCCGGCTCTGGTGGGGACGGAGTGGGAACTAGTTTCCACCCTGGCGCTGCTGGTGATTGGGCTGATGGTGGGTGTACTGGTGTGGCGCAACAGTACACGACGCACGGCTTTGTAATTCCCATCCGTGTCAAACAAAGATTGACACAGATGAGGCTAAAAACTTGTGTCATTCGTACAATGCACGTTCCAAAAACTCTCCCAACTATATTTTGAACAGAGCGCAGCGAAAGGATAGATTTACATACCGATTGCCCCTCCATCCACCTATTCTTCATTGGGCGCACCAACCCCGCGCCACACATAGCCTCAGGATCGTTTTACCTCTCGGCGAAGCATAACCTGTTCACCTGGTGCCCATCAAAGGTCAAAATAGCTGTTTGCAGCAGGCACATCCTTTCCTGGCAATCCACAGGCTAACGACCCGGCTCCAATGATGTTGGCATTTACCGGATGGCATGGTATGGGGTTTTGTAGGCCAGGATGACGACTGGCTGCATTTGATGGTTCGAAAGTTGTGACTTGCAGCAACATAGTGCCATTTGTACCATATTCAGGCAACAAACAATGTGAGATACTGTATGTTCGATCAGAAATCACATTGGTTGTACTCTTTGTGCCAAAGGTTGCAATGCGCGAGAAACTTAAGCAGACGATTGCCACTCTGGAATCCCGGCGCGCCCTATTGGGTGACGACGTTGTTGATACAGCCATTGCCAGTCTTCGGCTGGAGTTGAAAGAACTTGATGCCAAGCTCCAACCCCAGCGCAAACTGGTAACTGTCCTATTTGCCGACTTGGTCGGTTATACGGCTTTGGCGTACGAAATGGACGCCGAAAATGTCATGGAACTGGTCAATGCCCTGTGGGAACGATTAGACCGGGTGATTCTGGCCCACGGTGGCATGATTGATAAACATGTGGGCGATGCGGTGATGGCAATTTTTGGCGTGCCTGTAGCCAGGGAAAGCGACCCGGAACGGGCTGTGTTGGCCGGGCTGGCCATGCAAGCCGAGATGCAAACATGGATCGACGAGCAGGAACAAGCTGACGATCAGTCCACCAGCCATCCCCATCGGGCCTCGGTGGAATTGCGTATGCGGGTTGGTATCAACACCGGCCCCGTACTCTTTGGCCCCACGGGCAGCACTGGTGAAATGACAGCCATAGGAGATACGGTCAACATTGCCAGCCGGCTGGAAAGCGCTGCCCCAAGCGGAGGTGTGTTGATTGCAGAAGAGGTGTGGGAACAGGTCTGGGGTCGTTTTGACGCCACACCCCGCTCCATCGTGGTCAAAGGGCGAGAAGCCCCGTTGACCGTCTATGTGGTGGCGGGCGAAAAGGGTATCGATCAGCGCAGCAGTGGGCGGGGGGTGGCAGGCATCCAAACCCGCACAGTGGGCCGGGAGATTGAATCAGCCAGGCTGCGGGAACTCTATCGACAAGTGGCCGACACCGGCAAGGCCCAGGTAGTCACCCTCATAGGGGACGCGGGTGTGGGCAAGTCTCGGCTGCTGGAGGAATTTTCACTCTGGCTTGCCGAACAGCCACGAATGCGGGTGGTGATGACAGCCAAAGCCGCCGAAGACAACGAGGGCCAACCGTATGGCCTGGTGCGGGGTGCGATTGCCCGCTACATGGGCATTGGCAACAATGTGGCTGGCCCCGAAGCTCGGTCACGGCTGCTGGAGGGGTTTGGGCAGCTCCAGCCCGAGGATCCCTCGACGGCTGAGTTCATCGGCCAATTGATCGGGTTGGACTTTTCGGCCAGCCCGCGGATTCGGCCCCTATTGAACGATGCACGGCAGATACGAGGGCGGGCATTCTACTATCTGGCTCTCTTTTTTCGGTTGCTCTGTCGCGAGCAGATGGTGGTGCTGCTGTTGGAAGATATCCACTGGGCGGACAGTGGTTCGCTGGATGCGATCGAATATCTGGTGCAGGAATGTGCCCAGCTTCCCCTGCTGATTGTCTGTCTGGCTCGGCCCGACCTGCTGGGGCGACGGGTAGAGTGGGGGAGTATTGCCGCAGGGGGTGGTGCGGTTTCAACGATTTTGTCCCTTGCACCCTTGTCACCGGAGGGTAGCCGACTGCTGGTGGGCGAGATTCTGCGCCATGTGCCCGAAGTTCCGGCCCAACTGGTCAAGACGATTACCGAGGCAGCCGCAGGCAATGCATTTTACATCGAAGAGTTGGTGAAGGTGCTGATCGACGACGGTGTGATTGTGGTGGAAGGCGACAACTGGCGGGTGGAGGTGGGGCGGCTGGGGGGCGTGCGGGTTCCACCCACCCTGACGGCCGTATTGCAGGCGCGCATGGACACCCTGTCGACCCAGGAGAGGGTGCTTTTGCAGCAGGCGTCGGTGGTAGGGAAGGTCTTTTGGGACAAGGCTCTGGGCCACCTGGCGGATACTGGACAGCCAGAGGTCTCTGGACAAGCAGAGGAGGAAGACGAGCGGTGGTATATCGAAAATGAGGGTGTGCTGTCCAGATTGGTGAAACAGGAGTTTATCGAAGAGAGGGAAGGCAGCACCTTTGCCGGAGCCACAGAATACCACTTCCACCACGCCATTTTACACGATGTGGTCTACGAGAGCGTGCTTCTGCGCCGCCGACATCGTTATCACCTGCGTATGGCCGAGTGGTTAATCCGAACAGGCGGGGATCGGGCCAACGAGTCGGCTGGGTTGATTGGGGAGCACTTTGCCCGGTCGGAGCGGGCCGGGGATGCGGGGCTGTGGTATGGTCGGGCAGCCGACCAGGCCAGGGAAGCCTATCTCCCCGAAGTCGCCATTGATTACTACCGGAGAGCGATTAAACAGTACGAAATGGACGATGGGGCAGAGTGGGGGGTGCACTGCCAATCACTCTATCGCGGTCTGGGCAACACATACTTTCATCGAGCCGATTACGATCATGCCCTGGATGCCATCCGCACCATGGACAACCTGGCCCAAGAATCCCACGACGACCAGGCGCGCGCCGAGGCCCTGGCGATCATGAGTCGAATTTACGAACGCAAGGGTGAGTTTAAGCAGGCTATTGACTATGCCGAGCAGGCTGTTGACATTGCCCGTCGAATCGGCTCGATCAAATGGCTGATCCGCGCTTTGGCATTTAAGGCGAATGGACTCTGCTTTATATCCAGCTACGAGGAGGCCGAAGCTCTGTGCCAGGAAGCATTATCTCTGATCGAGAACGGAGATATGCTACTTGAAACAGCAATCGTGAAGAATGCATTGGGAATCATCCATCATCGCTGGCAGAGATACACCCAATCCATGCAACTGTATCAAGAAGCCCTGGATATCTTTCGTAGGATCAATGATAAGCGGATGGAACTCATGTTGTTGAATAATCTGGGTATGATATCCCTCCATCTTGGACAATATCAGGAGTCCTATTCGATCTATCACAGCGCGTTGCAGGCTGCGGTTGAAATTGATGGCGGAGATACCTTGCTCTTTATTCTGACCAATTTGGGTTCGACTTGTACCCGTATGGGCTATTTTGATGAAGCGGTCGATGTACTCCACCGCCTTCAAAATATCATAAACGGGCACCACTTTAGTTATGGTTCACAGGCCTGTAGCACCTTGGCCGAAGCCCTGCTTGGTCAAGGCAAATGGGATGAAGCCCAGGCAATGGTCGAAGAAGCTCTGTCCATAGCCGAAGCACTAGGTTCCCCACTCCAGACTGGCTACGCCTGGCATGTGCAGGGACGCATCGTCACAAGCCAACCAGCGAACGACTGGACAACAAAAGAGGGAGCATCAACCGGGCAATGCCCGTGGACGCCCGAGGAATGTTTTGCCAAGAGCGTGGAGATCCTTCGGGGGATCAAGGAAGGAAAGTGGAACCTGGCCCATGTACTGCGAGACTGGGCTATCTATCGCTGCCGTGTTGTTGGTTTGACCTCATCCATGCCCTTCTGGGAAGAATCCCGTTCTCTCTTTGCGCAAATGGAGATACAATCCGAAGTGGACCGATTGGACCAGCTATTGATGGACCATCGATTGAATGATCGGTCGGAGGGTGAAATAAAATAGATAGCAGAGTCTCCTGCAAATAGCTCTTTTTTGATCCACTGATTTTACCAACAGACACAGACAAAAGCAGATACCCACTCCTGTATTTCTCTGTGCCTCTGCGCCAGCATTGAGCGTATTGCAGTAAATACATCGTAAAATAGATACTCACCATGGCATTCTAATAGGGGAAGGTCTGTGTCGGGTACCCATGTAACTTTGACAAAGCGCGAGAAGCTCGAACAGGCAATTGCAGCCCTGGAAGCCCAGCGCGCCCTGCTGGGCGAAGAAGTCGTGATAACGGCCATTTCCAGCCTTCGCCTGGAGTTACAGGAACTTGAGGCCAGACCCGAGCCGCAACGTAAACTGGCAACCGTGCTATTTGCCGATCTGGTTGGAATGGACGCATCGACACAGGAGATGGATACGAAAGAAGTGTTGGAAATGGTCGCCCCCCTGTGGGAACGGCTGGATCAAGTGATTTTGACCCATGGTGGCACAATTGACAAGCACCTGAGCAACGGTGTCATGGCGCTCTTTGGTCTACCCTTGGCCCAGGAAAACGACCCAGAGCGAGCTGTGTTGGCTGGGCTTGCCATGCAGACCGAGGTGCAAGCATGGCGAGAAGAGCGCACCGCCATCCAGTTGACCAACACATTTGCCAACCTGCAAATGCGGATCGGGATCAACACAGACATGGTTGTATTTGGCTCCGTCGGCAGTAAGGGTGAAATGACAGCCATGGGGGACACGGTCAACATCGCCAGCCGGCTACAAACGGCGGCTCAAGCCGGAACCGTACTGGTCACCCAGAAAACTTGGCAGCAGATATTGGGTCGGTTTGAGGGCAGCGGACTCTTCATCACTGCCAAAGGCATGCAAGAACCTTTGCCCGTGTACACGGTACAAGGAGAAAAGAGTATGGCCCTGCGCACAAGTGGCCGAGGTATGGCAGGTATCCAGACGCGCATGATTGGCCGGGACTTTGAATTGACGCAATTGCAGACCACGTTCGCGGCTGTTGCCGAGGAAAGACGAGCAAACGTTGTGACTGTGTTGGGTGATGCAGGCATCGGAAAGTCCCGCTTGCTACAGGAATATGCGGATTGGTTGAAAGAACATACCAATACCAATACGATCACGGTGATCCAAGGCAATTCGGCTACCAGGCACGATTCATACTACTTGATTCGCGAATGCGTTGCATCCTGGTTGCAAATCAGCTACAGCACCCCCAGCCAAATGGCCCGAGAACAGCTCGTTGCCGGTATGTCGATGATTGATGGCGGCGATCAGGGCATGGCAGAATTTATTGGCCATTTGATCGGCCTGGACTTTTCTGGCAGCCAAAGGATCCAAAACCTGCCGGACGACGCCAAGCAGATTCGCTCCATGGCCTTTCAGTATCTGGCCCGCTTCTTTGCTGCGATTTGTCTCGAAAGACCCCTTGTCCTAGTGCTGGAAGACATCCACTGGGCCGACAGCAGTTCGCTGGATGTGATCGAACATCTGGGCCAGACGTGTGCAACCCTCCCCCTCTTGATCATCTGCTCGGCCCGACCTCTTCTCTTCAAAGCTCGCCCCAGGTGGGCCGAGGATTCGGATGTATCGACGATTTTGCCTGTGGGGCCACTGTCGTTGCAGCAAAGTGACATGCTGGTAGAAGAAATCCTGGGCAAAGGCGAGCATATTCCCCAAGAATTGCTTTCCACCATCACGGAAGCAGCCAGTGGCAACGCTTTCTATATCGAAGAGTTGATCAAATCCCTGTTCGACGATGGGGTGATTCTGGCAAACAGCGATGGATGGAGGATGGGGGCCACAGGATTAACTGGCTTTCAGGTGCCACCCACCCTGACATCGGTATTACAGGCCCGCTTGGATAAGCTAACAGTATACGAGCGCATCTTTTGCAGCGAGCCGCGGTGGTAGGCAAAGTTTTCTGGGACAAAACCCTGCACTATGTCGGCCGGGATGAAGAAAAAATGCGGGCAGATACCTCAGCACTTTTGTCCGTTCTCGAAAACCGTGAGCTAATCCAGGCTGCTCCATCCAGCAGGTTTGAAGGAGCCGCACAATACGAGTTCCGCCATGCGATTCTGCACGAAGTGGTTTACGAAAGTGTGCTCCTCAGCCACCGGCATCGATTTCACCGACGTGTGGCCGAATGGTTAATCCATAGCAGCTTTGATCGGGTTTCCGAGCTGGCAGGGCTGGTGGGGGATCATTACCTGCGCGCCGAAAGGCACACAGACGCTGTCCATTGGTTTGCCACCGCGGCCCATCATGACCGAGAAACGTACCTTCCCAACGTAGCCATCGACTATTACGTCAAGGCACTGGGACTGTATGAACGCAGGGTCGCAGCAAAAGACGAACCAGGAAGCGAAGCAGGAAACGAAGCAGAAGACCGGGGAAAACGCCAGTTACTCTACTACCATTTGGGCGAGATGTGCTACTGGCAGACAAAATTCGACGAAGCCATCGAAGCTCTGCATATAGCGGACCAACTGGCTGCAAAAAGCGACGACAACTTCCGGCGCACCCAGACCTGGAGCCTCTTGGGCCGTATCTACCGAACCAAAGGCGCACCCGAAAAGGTGCTTGAGAGTGCAGAAAAGGCCACCGAATTTGCTCTCAAAGCCAATTCGGCCCAGGGGTTGGTCGTGGCTATGGTGGTAAAAATAGGCGCACTCTTCTTCTTGGAGCGTTTCGAAGATGGCAGTGCTTTATGTCAGGAAGCCCTACCCCTCAGCCAGACAACGGGTCTGCAGAACGAAACAGCACAAATCATCATGTACTTGGGGAGTATGCAGTTTTCCCACAGAGAGTACGCCAAAGGTATACAACTATTGCAGGAGGCTCTGCAAATCTACCAAGCGTTGGGCGACCGGCGGATGTCGAT
Source organism: Caldilineaceae bacterium (assembly GCA_024643705.1). Lineage (GTDB taxonomy): Bacteria > Chloroflexota > Anaerolineae > Caldilineales > Caldilineaceae > JACQGT01. Next base: position 8,929 of record JAHEML010000035.1, read on the forward strand.
CCAAGTGTTGAACAACATCGTTTTTATATATGTTTCCAAGGGCGAGTACGCCCAGGCCGAACCCATTGCCCGAGCGGCCCTGCACGAATGTATGGAACTTGGCGATCAGGCAATACAATTGGTGTTGCTGCTCAATTTGGGGCTGATTAACAATATGCTCGGTCAGTATGAAGAAGCTGTGGATTGCTTACAACGGGCGTTCGAAATCGGGCGCGGCAACGATTCCCGCTTCAAAGCAGAGGCATACAGGGTTCTTGCAGAGGGATTGCTTGGGCAGGGGCGAGTGAACGAAGCCCAGGATGCGGCCGTCGAGGCCCTGCGCATTGCCCAGGAACAAGCCAGACCGAGCCATCTGGGCGCGATTTGGCGTACCCTCGGAATGATAGGCACGACCAAAAGCGAACACAATGTGAGGACCAGTGGTCACAGTACCAACTACGGCCAAGTGGCCAACAACGGAACAGGGGGCGACAGCTTCTCGTGGACACCCGACGAATGTTTTGCCAAAAGCGCGGAAATCTTTCGCAAAACAGGTATCAACACCGACCTGGCCCGCACCCTGCGCGCCTGGGCAAATCATCAACCCAAAGCAGAGGGTTGGTGGCATCCTTGCCCCTGTGGCAAGAAGCCCGATCTCTTTTCGTACAATTTGGCGGGCAATTCGAAGTAGATAAGCTGGATACCCAGTTCGCCCACTGGGTAAACCAGATAGAAACATCCCCATAGAAATCTCCAGCCCCATGTCTTATACTTTCGATCTAGCCCACCCCAACGACGACCCGGCCATCCGCCGCCTGCTGCGCGCGAACCCCGTGCCAGGGCAGATGGCGCTGACCTACGAACGTGAACCCAACTACTTTCTCGGCTCCCCAGTAATGGGGCCGCTCAGCCAGACGCTTGTAGCCCGTCAGCTTGCAGGCGACAAGGCGAGCGGTACCACAAGTAGCACTGCAAGCAGCGCAACAAGCGGAGAAGTCGTCGGGCTGGCGACCCGGTCGGTGCGTCCCTTGTTTGTCAACGGATACGTGGAAGATGTGGGCTATATCGGCCAATTGCGGGTGGACGAGGCCCACCGGGGACGCTGGCTCCTGCCCGCGGGCTTTCGCCTCTTTCACCAACTCCACCAGGATCGGGCGGCCAGAGGCTACATCACCACCATTATCGATGGCAACGCCCAGGCCGAGGGCTTGCTGGTGGGGAAAGCACGCCGTCAATATCCGGCATACAAGCGCATGGAGCGCATTTTCACCTTGGCCCTGATCCTGCGTTCCCCCCGGCGGGTTCACCTGTCGGGGATCGAGATTCGCACGGCAGCCCAGGTGGAACTGGCCGATGTGGTGGCTTTTTTGCACAAAGAAGGACGACGCAAACAGTTCTTCCCCGCGGTCAGCGTCGATAATTTGACCAGCCTGGCCACCAGTGGTATGCGTCTGGATGAAATGGCCGTGGCTGTGCGCGGTGGCACAATCGTCGGCGTACTCGCCCTCTGGGATCAGTCAGCCTATAAACAGACAGTCGTGCGCGCCTACCAGGATGATCTGCGCCGTCTGAAGCCCCTGTACAATCTGGGCGCGAAGCTCCTTGGCGCTCAACCCCTCACAGAAATCGGTCAGCCCATCCACTTTGCCTATGCGGCCTTTGGGTGTGTGGAAGCGGACAATCCGGCGCTCTTTCGTCCATTGTTGCAAACAGTGTACAATTGGGCTTCTTGGCGGGGCTTTGCCTTCCTCATGCTTGGCCTCTGCCAGGGAGACCCGCTTTTGTCCGTTGCCCGCCGCTGGTTGCACATCCCCTACACCAGTTCGCTCTACAGCGTATGCTGGCCGGAAGACGAAGCCTGGCGGACAGGGCTGGACGGGCGGGTTCCGTATGTCGAGATTGGCACATTGTAAATTTGATAGGGGATATCCGCGCTCCCGCTATCTCACCTTTCCACTTTTCCATCAGCAACGAGCATAAACAATGACCGAACACCACAGCCAAGAGACCGCAGCACCGCAGCTTGCGGGAACCGTCCACCGCCCCGCGAACATCTCGCCCACCCAGCGTAGCCGCATGTGCGCTCTGCTCAACGATTTTTTCGAGAACGTGAGCCAGGCCCAATTTGACGCTGACCTGGACGAAAAGGAGTGGGTCTTTGTCTTCAGCGACGACGAGGGAACAGTGCAGGGCTTCTCGACATTGATGCGGTTAAACGTGAGCGTAGATGGGCGACCCGTAGTAGCCGTCTACTCTGGCGACACCATCATTCACCCGGATTTCTGGCACGAGCTGGAATTGCCCAAGCTGTGGGGCAAGCATGTCTTTGATCTGGCCGCCCAGGTGCGCGCCCAATCGCCGGAGGCCAACGTCTACTGGTTTCTTATCAGCAGCGGCTACAAGACGTATCGATTCTTGCCCGTCTTCTTCCAAAATTTCTACCCCAGCTATCGCCAGCCCACACCGACAGCCATCCAACGCACGATCGATACATTAGCCGAGTACAAATTTGGCAGCCAGTACGATCCGGCCACAGGCATTATCCAGCTTTCGGCCTCGGCGCCCCTGCGCGAGGGTGTAGCCGAAGTAGACGAGCGTCGGCTGAAAAACCGGGACATCGCCTTCTTTGTGGAGAAGAATCCCGGCCATGTGGCTGGCGAGCAACTGGCATGCCTGGTGGAGATCGACCTCGCCAATGTCACCCCTGCCGGGATGCGCATGTTGGGCATGGAACGGGAAGAAGAGTAGTGTACTCGATTGAT
>JAHEML010000647.1:0-2023 GCA_024643705.1 Caldilineaceae bacterium
TTGCAAACGGGCATCGATCTGCTTGATGCGGGCCAGGCGTCCAAAATGGAATGAGGTGAAGATCACCTGCTCCTGCATCCGGTTTGCCATCACCGCCCGTGCCACCGGGTCCGGCGTGAAGGGGCCTTTGAGTTCGAGCAGGAGAATCGCCCGTCCACGCACCACATCCAACACTTCTTGCAACAGGGGAATCTGCCGCCCCTGGCCCGCGTCCAGCGCGCGTAGTTGGGCCAGTGTCATCTCGCCCACGCGGCCGCTGCCGTTGGTGGTGCGGTCTACTGTGTCGTCGTGGATGATGACCAGATGGCCGTCCGCGGTCAGGTGGGCGTCGGTCTCCACGTATTCGCAGCCCAGGCCGATGGCGTATTCGAAGCCCTCAATTGTGTTTTCCGGTTGCACGCCAGCCGCGCCCCGGTGTCCGACGATGTAAGGGTCCATGTTTGGCATTGAATTGTCTCCTCGAAAGATGGACACGAATGTCCACAGATGGGATGGGTTTGATTGAACGTAGATTGGGCGGATCCGAGCGGTTTTTCTTCAGGCGTTACGCAGCTGAGGTTTCGATACGCCTCGCAGACTCAGCTACTCAACAGGCCAACTCCGTAACGCCAGTTCTTTTCTGAATCAGCCTGTATCCACGTGACACTGTGTCCTATTGCTCAAAAACACGTTCCAGACGGTTCCTATTTGTCTCCAGCCACCGGTTGAAGCTCTGCAATTCCTCCATATCCAATACCTGCTTCTTCGTTGTTCCGTCGGTCAAAGACCTTCCCAGCCAGAATATCTTCGACACGCCATTGCGCAGCCGCATGAGCCAGGACAGCGCTGACCGTTCAATGTCGGTCATCTCCAATTGCCCAGCATAGCCTTGGGCAAATGCCTCTGCCCGCTGCCAGAAAGCGCCTTGCTCCCACAGGCGCAGGGAAAAATAGAGGCCCGCGGCCACATCCAGTGCCCGCACATCTGGACAGGCAAACTCAAAATCGACTATGCCCGTCAATTGTCCGTCTGCATGGAGGGTGTTGGATGGTGTGAAATCGCCATGAATCACCTGCCGGGGCAGGGTCCGATACGTTCCATCAATGAAGTTCTGCAACGTAGCAACTTCCTCTCGCCACCAGGCCAGCAGAGAGGCGAAGGGTTCGCTGTCGGAGAGACCTAAATCGACCGGTTGCACCGCGCTGGGTTGCGTAATGGCTGGATGAACCTTCGCTAATTGGCCATAGGATTCGATGGCCGGCCGCGGCTCGATTGGAAACCTGCTCAATATTCGATGTAGTTCGGCCAAAGCAACACCCGTATTTTCCAGTTGGCGCGGCTCGGCATAGTTCAGCCCCGTGCCAGGAATCAGGGGGAAGAGTGCATGAGGCGTGCCATTGAGAGTGCAGAAGAAATCGCCATCGCGTGTCTGTACGGGTGTTGGCACTGCGAACGTCAGTTCCTGCTTGCCCAACCAGAGCAATAGCTTGCATTCGTAGTGGATTGATTCCACTGAATGGATGGGCTGGTACTGCTTCCACAGAAAATCACCGTCGCCTGTATGCACACCCGTGGTGCGATTGTTGCTGCCCTGGTTGATGGCGAAAGGGGTTATGGGTGGGGTCAGTTGATACTCATACAGCGCGCCTGTGTTCACCCCAGCACCCGATAGGTCCACGTTCCCTGCTGGGCCGGATTTTGCGCTGTCAGCACCACCCGATAGAGTTCTGCTCCCCAGGTGCCGCCCATGCGCTCGTCGGTGAGGGTGACTGTCTCGACCTTTGCGCTGAAGACTGTTGCGTCGTATGCCACCTGCCCGGTTGCGGAGACCCGCCCATCGAGAATCGTCCGTTCGCTCAGTTTTACCACACCCGGCTGGCTGATGTCCACCGCGCAAGGCGTGACGAGGCCGACGGTCACTTCAGCCACCGACCCGCCAAGCGAGTAGTCATCGCTGATCGCCACTGCCACACCCCGTTCCAGGTGGACAGTCCGTTTCCAGGCGGAGATTTTGGCTGCGGGCGGATAGCTCCCTGCTATTTCT
>JAHEML010000647.1:2033-3121 GCA_024643705.1 Caldilineaceae bacterium
CTATTTCTAAAGAAAGCTGGGCAGATGTATCGTCGGCGGCGTAGGCCACATCTGCCGCGGCAAAGTCGAAGCCGGGGGCCTGCATCACCCCGTCCACTGTGGGCAGTAGGCTGTGATAGGCCGACTGCATGGTCCAGATGTCGTAACGGTTGGGGCCGAAGGTGGCGGCTGTGTAGGTCTCCACCCCCGCGTCCACCAGTAGAGGCTTGCCGTCCCGATAGACGACGAAGTTGCCCACATCGTTGTGATTGTGGCTTTCGGCGTTGTGTCCCCCCTTCGCGCCTACAAAGAAGCCGTCAGCGCTGCCTGCGTTATCCCGCGCCACCATCACTTCGATGATCGGCAGCCAGACGTCCCGCACCTGGGGCGGTTTGACGAGGGTGGCTGGCAGGTCGGCCAGGCTGAAAAGCCCCCGCAGCAGTCGTTGGAAGTTGTTCTGGCGGATGTCGCCGTCGGCTACGTAGCCCCGTTCGGTCAGCTTTTTGCGGTGGGCCAGCCAGAGGCCGTGGGTCATCATCAGCGGGTCGCGGATGCGCTCACCGTAGCGGTAGACGAGCACGCCGTCCGGGTAGACGAGAGCGGGCGCGTCGGCAAAGTTGATGTAATTATCGCCGTCGATATGAACCCGATAAACGAAGCGACCAATCGCCTGCACCAGGGGTTCGCCGTAAAGGTCAATCTGCCCGTGGCTGGCGCTGTGGAAAAGTTCCAGGTTGTCGAAGAGGGAGGCTCCGGCCCGGCCCCAATAGCTGGGGCCTTCGTCGCAGCCGCCGTCTGCCGGATAGGGGTCGATGAAGTTGTCCAGGGCGCGCATGATTTTGTGGATGGTGGCGGTGCGTCGGGTATCGTCTTCTTCCATCAGCAGCACAGCCGAGAGCCAATTGGAGCAGATCCAGGGGTTCCAGTTGTTCACCCGTTGCTGGCCGGCGCGCAGGGTAAAGCCCATCCAATGAAAATCGTCCCGTTGGTAGAGGGGGGTGAGGATGCGTCGATCCAACTCCAAGGCCATGCGTTGGCGAATGATGGGAGAAATGGCATCCAGCCGGTCGCCCAGCAGGTAGTATGCCCAGGCGATCAGGTTGCCCGTC
>JAHEML010000036.1 GCA_024643705.1 Caldilineaceae bacterium
CGCAACTTTCCACCCCATCCAGCCGCGCCACGCCCGTTTGGATGGTGCGGGCGCAGTCGGCGCAGTCCATGCCGGTGATGGGGAGGATGAGGGTGGGTGGGGATGAAGAGGGCATTGGATGAGTTCCTTTGGTAGGTAAAGTGCGTATTGCGTAGCTCCAAGGCAAGGTCGCAACTGCTTACGAAATACGCTGTACGCAATACGCAATGCTTTTACGCAAACAGTCGCCACACCTGGGCCACGGTAAAGGTGACCACAAATCCCATGACAACCGGCATGAGCGAGGCCAGGGCGGTCCATTTGGCGCTGCCCGTCTCTTTGTAGATCGTGTAGATGGTTGTGCTGCATGGGTTGTGCATCAGGCTGAAAAGCATGAGGTTGACCGCGGTAAGCAGTGTCCAGCCCCCGGCGGAAAAGAGGGCCGCTGTGGCATTGAGCGAATCCAATTCGAACATGACGCCTTTGCCCGCGCCTGCATCCACCATGCCGGTTGTCAACACAGTGAGCATGAGGATCGTCGGGATGACGATTTCGTTGGCGGGGATCGCCACGATGTAGGCCAGCAGGATCACCCCATTCAACCCCAGCAGCAGGCCAAAGGGGTTCATGCCGTTGATCAGCCATTCGGCCAGGCTGATGTCGCCCACGGGGATGTTGGCCGTGAGCCAAATGGCCGCGCCTGCGGGTGCCGCAAAGACGATGGCCCGCCACAGCACGTAGATGGTGCGGTCGATCAGGGATGTGTAGATCGTCTGCCAGATGCGCGGGGGGCGATAGGGGGGCAGCTCCAGGCTGAAGGTGGAGACTTCGCCCTTGAGAACCGTGCGCGAGAGCGCCCAGGAGACCACGAAGGTCAGCAGCACACCCAGCAGGGCAATGCCCACCACCGCCGACGCGGAGATCAGCCCGGCCCACTGCGCGGGAACCAGCCCGCCGATAAAGATGGTGGCGATGAGAATCTGGGTGGGCCAGCGCCCGTTGCACAGAGCGAAATTGTTGGTGATGATGGCGATCAGCCGCTCGCGGGGGCTGTCGATGATGCGGGTGGCGATGACCCCCGCGGCGTTGCAGCCAAAGCCCATCATCATGGACATGGACTGCTTGCCGTGCGCGCCCGCTTTGCGGAAGATGGCGTCCAAATTGAAGGCGACTCTAGGCAGGTAGCCCAAATCTTCCAGCAGGGTGAACATGGGGAAGAAGATCGCCATGGGGGGCAGCATGACACTGACCACCCAGGCCGTGCCCAGGTAGATGCCGTCGATCAGGAAGCCGTCGAGCCACCAGGGCAGACCGATGGCAGCCGCAATCCCTTTCAGCCAGGGGTGGACTGTGCCCAGCAGCAGGTCGGCCAACATAGCCGAGGGTATATTGGCCCCGGCGATTGTCAGCCAAAGGACAAATGTAAAAAGGGCCAGCATGATGGGAAAGCCCAGCCAGCGGCTTGTGACCAGCCGGTCGATGGTGCGATCCAGATCGAAGCGGGCTTTCTGATCCGGGCGGGTGACGCTGCGCTCGGCCAGGCGCGAGGCTTCGCCGTAGACCGCCTCCACCCACTCTTCGTGGATGTCGGTGGTCATCTCCCGGCGAAAGGCGTCCACGCTGGCAAGGATGGAATCTGCGTTGACGGCTGCGCCATTGGGTGTGGGGCGGGGCGCAATCCCGCCAGTTAATCGTTGTGTAGTTATATCGACAGTCATGCGGCCATCTCCATTTGCTCGGTCACCGGTTGGCGGGACATTTGATGTTGGGTCGGTTCTCGGCTGGCAAGGTCCGGCGTGCCCACGATCAGCTGGCCCAGTTCGCCGGTGCGCACAGCCTGCACAATGCTCTCGTCGCCATCCAGCAGGCGCAGGGCCACCCAGCGGGCGTTGGGCAGGCCGGGGAAGGCGGTGGTGAGCTGGGCGACGAGTCGATCCAGCGCGCCCTTGATGGCTTTGGGTTCTTTCTGCATCCGATAGGGTTTGCAGACCACTTCGCCTGTGGCGACCTGGTGGACAGCCTGCAAGAGATCGGCCAAGCCTTCGCCCTGGCGGGCAGCGGTGGGCACAACCGGCACGCCCAAATCACGGGCCAGGCGACGGTCATCCACCTGTAGTTTGTGGCGACGGGCTTCGTCCATCAAATTCAGGCAGACGACGGCGCGGTCGGTGATTTCCAGGGTTTGCAGCACAAGGTTCAGGTTGCGCTCCAGGCGGGTGGCATCCACCACGATAATCGTCACGTCGGGCTGGCCGAAGAGGATGAAGTCCCGGGCGATTTCTTCGTCCAGGCTGGTGGCGAGCAGGGAATAGGTTCCGGGCAGATCGACCAGTTTGTAGCGTTTGTCGCTGTAGACAAAGCCACCCTCGGCCCGGGCCACTGTCTTGCCCGGCCAGTTGCCCGTGTGTTGGCGCAGACCGGTGAGGGCGTTGAAGACCGTGCTTTTGCCTGTGTTGGGGTTGCCCGCCAGCGCGACAACGTAGTCCCAGTTTTGCATGTCCACGCCCAATTTGAGCAGCGCGCCCGCGTTGTGGACGGCGCAGCCGTCGCAACCAGCAGTGGCATGGCCGCCGTGGGTGGAGGTGAGGGGGATGGGGTCGATGGTTATCTTGTCACTCATGGGGTGAGTCCTTTCTCAAGAAGTACAATTTTTGTGGCTTATGTTGTGTGATGCGTGAAACGTGGGTTAACACGACCCTTCTCACGGTTCACGCATCACGCAGCGGTTTTGGTGGTCGCTCTCTCGATCAAAATCATCTGCGCCTGATCTTTGCGCAGGGCGATGAGCGTGTCACGCACCCGATAGGCAACGGGATCGTTCAGCGGGCTGGGCATGGCAACTTCGATCTTGGCGCCGGGCAGGATGCCCAAATCCATCAGCCGCCGGCGTTCGGGTCCCCGGCAGGCGCGGGAGACAGCCACGACGTTGGCTTCTTCGCCCACGCGCAAGGTGTGCAACGGTTCTGCGCTACCGGGTGGCAAGGCCGCGTGGTTGCGTATTTTTTGCACACTTACATTGGCCGCTAGTTGGGGCGCCAGCCGACGCTCTTCGCCTTCGCCCACAAAACGCAAAAACTGGGCATTCTTTTCCAATAATTGAATCGCCATACCTGGGTGCAATCCTTCGGCTACCAGTTGGGCAAAGACGACCGGTGGCTCGTCCTCCAAATGGACGATGCGCAGGGTCTGGTCGGGCTGTGCATCGGTGAGGGCAAAGCTGGCGGGTGCATCCAGACCTTGTTCGGTGGGGATGGGGTCGCCGTGGGGGTCGAAAACGGGATGGCCCAAACTGGCCGAGAGGGCGTCCAGCTCGTTGGGCGAGAGCTTGTGCTCCTGGCGTTCGGCCTGCCTGTGCCAGTCGGTTGGGGCAAGGCCGGTTTTGTCGGCCAGATGGGTCTCCCAGAGACGATGGGCACGGACCACATGCAGGGCCATTGCCTCGCCTTTGGGGGTCAGCTCCAGGCCACTTTCGCCATACGTCACAAGGGCCGATTCTTCCATCTGGGCAATCAGGTCGCTGGCCTGGGCGCGGTTGAGTTCCACCGCGCCGGCCAGGGATTCGACTGTTACAGGGATTTCTCGTTGGCGAAAGGTGTAGACATGTTTCAACCCATCTTCGATCAGCACTCGCTGTTGGCGTTGGTTTCTTTGCAGCCGCCGCCAAAAGGGGCCGCGCCCTGGCCAGAAAGCAAGCAACAAGAGTAGGCCAATGGTTATAATCCAAAATAGCGGTTGGGCAAATAGACTTTCCATTTAATCAACTCCTTTCCAATCCAATGGCTGCAGGACAGGGATTAGCCGCAGCTAAAATGATGCTGAAAAAAATTCAGGCCGGTGTTGGCTCTGTCACCACGACCTGCAACTGCTCTGCCATTTCGAAGGCCAGGGCATGGGGCTGGCCCTGCACTTCCAGTAGCAGCGGCCCGTTAAAGGGTGCCCGTTCGCGCAGAATCACCGGCGTATCGGGATAGAGGCCCAAGCTGCCCAGATAGCAGAGGCGATCCGGGTCTTGGGTGAGTACACGGATCAACCGCAGGGTTTCGCCGATGGGTGCGCTTGTGAGGAGAAAGCCGGGTGTTTTATCAATGTGTCCCTCTTTGCTGGGGATGGGGTCGCCGTGGGGATCGATGGTTGGATTGCCCAGAACAGCAGCCATCGCGTCCTCCATCGCCTCGCTGATCACATGTTCCAGCTTGTCCGCTTCCTCGTGCACTCTGTCCCAGGACATGTCCAGGGTTTCGTGGAGAAAGAGTTCGATGAGCCGGTGGTGGCGTAGGACTTCCAGGGCTACTTGGCGGCCCATATCTGTCAGTTCCACGCCCCGGTAGGGTTCGTGGGTGACTAGGTGAAGCTCGGCCAGTTTTTTGACCATGTTGGTGGCCGAAGCTGCGGCAAAGCCCATATGTTGGGCCAATGCCGAGTTGCTCACCGGCTCTCCATCGGCAGCCAACAGGTAGATGGCTTTGAGATAATCTTCATGGGCCGGGGTTAAAGGGTTTTCGGTTGCGTGAACATAATTTTTAGTCATGGCTAAAAATTGTAGCAGAGGCTTGTGGACTTGTCAAGTTGATCATTTGTATTTTCTGTAGCCGTTACGACCAGTGACCAAAAACCTGCCTTGTTTGACATCGACCATCTTCCTCGTTATAATCGCTGTAATATTCCCCATGTTGGCTACTTCTACTGATTAAAACCAGCATTGTGTTGGAAAGGAGTCGCAACGGCGAGACGACAAACCACACTGCCTCATGTTGTTCCATCCATTTAACCTCGAAACTCTGATACAATCGTACTTTGCCATCGACTTTGAAAGCCAATCGACTTTCAATAACTAAAGGCCCTATTTGCCTTGCTGACAAGCAGGTTCACGAGTTGAGAGAACCACGAAAGGAAAGTACTTTGAGAAAGAAATCGATGCGCCTATTTGCACTGCTTAGTGTTGTTGGTGTGCTGGCGATCAGTGCTGTTCTGGTCTTCGCTCTGGTGGTTTCCGCCGAGCTGACCGACGGCAACGGCGCTACACCCAGTGGTCACCCAACGGTATCTCACCGCTTTATTGTCGAGCTGGAATCTGCACCACTGGCTATCCAGTACAAGCAGATGGTCGGTGCCCAATCGGTTGACGGCAAATTGGACCCCAATTCGACGGTGGCCCAAAGCTATGTGCAGCAATTGCAGGCCGAGCAAGCCGCCTTTGTTGCGCAGATGCAGTCGGCTCTGCCCAATGCCAAGGTCAGTACCTTTATTGACGAGAACGGCGTTTCCAATCAAGAGGCTTTTCAGATTGTGTTGAATGCTGTGGTTGTCGATGCTGGTTTTGGTGCAGGCATTGCCGAGCTAAAACGACTCTCTGCCCTGCCTGGTGTTAAGAGTGTCTATCGAGACTATGTCTATCACACAGATCTCTACACAAGCACCCATCTCATCAACGCTCCTGTGGCGTGGGATATGCTTGGTGGTCAGGCCATGGCCGGCAGTGGAGTCAAAGTGGCCTCGATGGACGGTGGCGTGCATAAAGATGCCGCCATGTTCGATGGCACTGGTTGGAGTTACCCAGCCGGGTATCCAAATAGCGGTCTGGGTTTGACCTCTAACAACAATGGTAAGATCATCGCCAGCCGTGCTTACTTCCGTTGGTGGGATCCACCGGCAGTGGGAGACGAGAACCCCTGGCCGGGTCAGAACGGTACATCTCATGGTATTCACACGGCAAGCACCGCTGCCGGTAGTGTGGTAACTGATGCTGTTTATGCAGGTTCTCCCCTTCCCCCGATGAGCGGTGTTGCACCTGGTGCATGGGTGATGAGCTACCGAGTCTTTTATGCAAGCGTCCAAGGCGATGGCTCTTTCCACACGGCGGAAGGTATTGCTGCTTTGGAAGATATTGTGAGTGACGGCGCCGATGTGGTCAACAATTCGTGGGGTGGTGGGCCAGGTGGTACAGGCGCTCCGTTCGATGCGATTGATCAAGCATTGGTGAACACCGCCAATGCTGGCGTCTTTGTCAGCATGTCCAATGGCAATGCGGGCCCTGATCTGGGCACGGCTGATCATCCTTCCCCCGACTATATCAACGTGGGAGCCAGCACCACCAGCGGAACTTACGCCACCGGGCGCGTTTACATGACTGCACCCGAACCGGTGAGCACCACTGCCGAATTTCCTTCGATTTTCGCCAGCTTTGGTGGCGATGTACCCTTGGGCACATCGCTTGTGCAAGACTACCTTGCCGCGGCTGTGGCTGATCCTGGCAACAACGTTGGTTGCGATCCCTTCCCCGCTGGTGCTTTCACAGGGAAGACAGCTCTCATCAGCCGGGGCGCGTGTGAATTTGGCTTAAAAGCATTGAATGCCCAAGATGCCGGCGCCAATTTTGTGATTATTCACAACAGCGCAGCCGGTGGCGACAGCCCCATGGGTATGTCTGGTGGCGCGGTCGGTGATCAGGTCACGATTCCTGTCATCTCTGTTGGTAACGCAGATGGCCTGGCTCTGGTCGCTTTCAGCGCTGCTCACCCAACCGATGCCCAACTGACAGTCAACACAACCGGCTTCCAGGCGGGTAGCACACCTGATCTGATCGCCGCCTTCAGCAGTCGCGGTCCTTCGACACGCAACAGCCTGAAACCAGATATTGCCGCCCCAGGTGTCAACATTATGGCCCATGGCTATGCGGTTGGGGCCACAGGCGAGGCTCGCCACCTTGGCTACGGTCAGGTCAGCGGTACTTCCATGGCTTCGCCCCACGTGGCTGGCTCGGCGGCACTGCTGCGCGAGAAATACCCCACATGGTCGAATGCAGCCATCAAATCGGCGTTGATGTCCACATCCAAATATATGGACATCTTCAACTTCGACGGTAGCCCGGCCCAACCCACCGATATGGGTGCGGGGCGGCTTGATGTTGGCGCTGCCATGAACCCAGGTGTCATCCTTGCACCGCCAGCAGCAGATTTCGGCCTGATCTACACGGGTACAGCTAAGCTGGGTCGCGAGATCATGGTCACCAATGTGACGACCCAAGCCGAAACCTACGCAATCTCGACCCTGTACACCGGTGGCGGCTTCTCTCCGACTACATCCCTGGCTGGTGTGACGGTAACACCCGCTTCGGTGACGCTGAACCCTGGCGAGAGCAAAGTGGTCACGGTTGGCTTTGATCCCGCCCTCGGTATGGGTACAGGCGTCAACCAGGGCTACATTGTGATGCAGGGGGCAACCCATCACGCGCACCTGCCCTTCTTTGCACGGGTAGCCGAGACGATGGGAACTGCCGATGTTCTTCTCTTCGACAACGACGCCAGCAGTTCCCTGGGCTTCCCAGACTATGCGAGCTACTATGCGGCAACTTTGGACAACCTGGGTGTCAGCTACGATTACTACGATGCTGACGCACTGGCAGGCGCGGTGGGCAGCTTTGTCCCCGACATGACCAACTTGATGGCCTACAAGGGCATCATCCTCTTCACGGGCGACAACTACTTCCCCGATGGCTCATTCAGCGTACCTACACCATTGACATTTGGTGACATGGACAGGCTGAACGAATACGCCCAAGCCGGTGGCAAGTTGATCGTGATGGGTCAGGACGCTTCTGGAGTAATGGGTGCAAGTGTTGACGGCGACGGTATCTGTGATAGCAGCAATGCTAGCTTCTTCTATGGAGCAACCCTAGGTGGTGTCTGTTTGGTGGATTCGTTGACAAATGGCGATACTGCACCTGTCTTGCCTGTAGAAGGGCGTTCGGATGCTGCACCCAAGTTCCACGACCTCTACCTGGACCTGACAGATGTGGACCATTTTGTCGGCACTGCCGAGTTGAGCGGCCTGAATGAGACTACCCCGGTATCAGATAGTGTGGCCTCTGGTTCGGTTGCCTTCACCTACAACAACTTCACCGGTCGATTGGCCTATTCTGTGAAGATTGATGTGACCGGGCCTCTCACTGTGACCGCCTCCCACATTCATAGTGGCACGGTTGGCACAAATGGTCCTGTGATTGTACCAACATTCCCCTTCACCGAGCCACAGGTCGTGACAGATACGATCTCGTGGGTTGGTGCAGTGACCCTGGCGCCGGAGCAGAACACCCAACGCGAAGCCGGTGGCATGTACTTTAATGTCCACTCGACCGCCAATGGCAGCGGCGAAGTACGGGCACAGGTTCCCAGTGCCAAGGTTGTGGGTGATGGTGCAGCCAACCAATATTATATGGATGAGCTGCGAACCAATGCTTGGGGCTTTGATCCGAGTGCAGATCCCTACGAAATCACTCAATATCAGGCACTGTTGCGCTACCCGGCACAAACCTTGCTGGACGATGGAACGGTTGCCATGGCACACCGAGATCAACCCACCCTGGAACGACCGGGCGTCTCGACCAATAGCCGCAGCATCTATTCCAGCTTCGGTCTGGAAGGTGTGAACAACGGTGTTGGCACCACCAGCCGCGAAGAACTTGTGACAACCTTCTGGAACTATCTGGTTGACGAGCCAACCGCGACCATCAGTCACACGGTTGACATTCAAACTTCCCAATATGCCCAATTCCAGGCCAATCTCGCTTCCAATGTGGACGATGCCGAATTCTGGGCGGCCCGCTGGGACTGGGGCGATGGCTCGGACTACACTGGCTGGGTCTATGCAGTGGCTAGCCATCACTACGTCGAGTGCGGCGAGTACACCGTGCGCGCCGAAGTGATCGACAACTATGGCAACAGCACAATCGCCAGCACTGTCGTCACTATCACAGCTTGTGGGCAGGCTGTCACAGGTACAATCACCGCGGGTGAAGGTGGTGACTTGCGCTCGGACGATGGCACATTCAATGTGAGCTTCCCCGCAGGGGCAGTATCCGGTGATGTTTCGGTGAGCATCGGTAGCTTGGCTGAACCTAGCGCTGATCTGGCGGGCTTGACCTTCGCTGGCAAATCTGTGACCGTGAATGCGACAGATGCCGATGGCAACCCAGTCACCAGCTTTGCTCAGCCCTTCACACTGGTTGTGACGTATGACGACAAAGACTGGCAAGACGCTGGAATTACCAACGAGGCCTATCTCAATGTCTACTTCTTCCGTGACAATGTGTGGACGCCGCTCTTCCCATGTGTTGGCTGCACACATGACACGGATGGCAACAAATTCACGTTGCAACTGGATCATCTGACGGAGTTCGCTGTGGCAGGTTGGAAGCATCAGTTGATTCTACCCAGTGTCTTCAAATAGGTTTGTGATTCGGCTATCCGGGGGCTGACAATGCCCCGGCATGGCATAGCATGTTGACAAGAAAGGGCGGAGCCAGATTTTCGGCTCCGCCCTTTCCTTTTATCTTGTTTCGCAGTGGATCGGATTCTTTCCTGTCTAATCAATTTTGAGGTAAGCTGCCTGCTTTGGCGCATCTTGGGCCGACGGGAAAGACCCAGGAATTAGAGCCACCGAACCGAGGCCGTATCGATAGTATGGAGTACGACAAATGAGGGTAATCTTCTTGCAGCGAGCAATGGGAATTTTGGGCGTTTGTGCAATCTGTTTCTTCTTTTTGGGCATGGGTTGGTCGCTTGCCGCACCACCAACCCAAGAAGGTGAATCAGAGTTTGTCGACGTCCTTGTCCAGTTGACCGACGAACCAAGCGCTCAAGTATATGCGACTAGCCTTGCCCGGGCCGGTGTCGCCCAGGCAACGATTCAGGCCAAGGCACAGCTTCTTTGGATAACCCAAAGCCAGGATGCTCTTCTTGCCTCTCCTCTGCTGGCCCATGCCCAGGTGATCTACCGGATGCAGCGGGTTTATAACGGCATTGGTTTGCAGATCGACCCTGCGCTGATCCCTCAACTTGCCGCGTTGCCCAATGTGCTAGCTGTTCACTCCTTGCCGGTTCACACTGTCGATACCACGCGCGCTGTGCCCTTTTTGGGCGCACCGGCGCTTTGGGATCAGGTCTACCCTGGTGGGTTGTCCGGAGAGAGGGTATCCATCGGCATTGTAGACACCGGCATCGATTACTTTCATCGTGACTTTGGTGGCCCTGGCGAAGGATTTGCCGACAACGATCCGACTGTCATCACCGACGTGGTTGGGGGTATCACCTTTCCTACGGCCCGGGTGGTGGGGGGATACGATTTCGCTGGGGATACGTATAGCGCCTTGCCAGGTGGAGACCCCATTCCCCGGCCCGACCCGGATCCATCGGATTGTTGGGGGCACGGAACCCATGTGGCCGGTATTGCTGGGGGCAGCGGCCTATTGGGGTCGGGGGCCACCTACACCGGAACCTATACCAGTAAACTCACCTTTTCCCAGTTTCTCATCGGGCCAGGTGTGGCTCCGAGAGCGGATCTGTACGCCTTAAAGGTCTTTGGCTGCACGGGGGCTTCGAATCTGGTTCCCCTTGCCTTGGAATGGTCTGTTGATCCCAACGGGGATGGCGATTTTTCCGATCATTTGGATGTGGTCAATCTCTCGCTGGGGTCGTCCTACGGCTCGTACGACGACCCCAGCTCTGTGGCTGCCGACAATGCGTCGCTGGCTGGGGTGATTGTGGTGGCGGCCGCGGGCAACAGCGGTGATGCCTACTACGTGATTGGCTCGCCCAGCGTGGCTGATCGGGTGATCAGCGTGGCGGCTACTTCGATAGGAGGGCTGACCGCCGGCCAGGTGCTGGGTGAGTCGGTATCTGGGGAGGATAGTGGGCCGAGCGCTGCGATCGATACCATCGCCTCATTTTCATCCAGGGGGCCGCGTCGGGGTGATTCGGCGCTGAAACCGGAAATTGCCGCGCCGGGCCTCTCGATTCGCTCGGTCGCAATGGGATCGGGCCAGGGCTATGCAACTTTTAGCGGCACATCAATGGCGACGCCTTTTGTGGCTGGGGCCGCGGCTCTCTTGCGCCAACTTCATCCTGGCTGGACAGTCGAGGAGATCAAAGCGCTACTGCTCAACACCGCCCGCTACAATGTGACAGCCAACGATAGCCAGCCACCTGTGATTTATGGGGCTGGCCGCGGAGGGGCTGGCCGCATGGATATCGACGCGGCCCGGCGTACGGATCGGATTATCTATAATGCAACTGATCCTGGTCTGGTCGGCCTTTCGTTTGGGGCACCGGCTATCCTTGGTTCGATGAGCGCGTTGAAGAATGTACGCCTGGTTAGCAAAAGCCCGCTGACCCAAACGCTTTTTCTTGAGTACACGCCTGTTGTGGACATGCCAGGCGTTCAATTTACGGTGCTTGGCGATCCTCTGGTGCGCATGACACCCTACAACTCGCTGAATATCGGTGTCCTATTTAGCGCCAACGCCGATGAGATGGCCTTTGTGCGTGATCCAACCGTGGCCGCCAAGGGAAGTTTTCCGCGCCATTGGCTGAGCGAAGAGAGCGGGTACCTCTATGTGTGGCCCCAGCAGACCCGCGTGCAGGCCTTAGTGTCGCCGGACAATCTGCTGCCAGGAAAGATAACTGGTGTGACCGGGGTGCTTGATGGGCTGTTCTCTGCCCAAAGTGGCGAGCTTGCCTATACCCTTACCCTCTCATCGACAGCGCCGGTGACTGTTACGAGTGTGGCTTTGCATTTGGGTCAGTTTCATGTGGATGGCCCCCAATTATTTGTGCTTGATGTCGATCAGTTGACAGGCTCGGGGATATTGACGGCGACCGGTATTGTTACGTTGACCAAAAGCACGGT
>JAHEML010000648.1 GCA_024643705.1 Caldilineaceae bacterium
TGGGCGAAACCTATATTTGCACCGGCAGTCTCTACCTTTGTGCTGCGGGTCTGCTGCCTCTGGGCTTGCCCCCATCGGATCCATTTTGGGCAGACCCACCTTCCATGTGGACGAGCCAAAAAGCATGGGGCGGGATAGACATGGAGTGCGATCATGCGCTGCGGGGGCATTGACACCGACCCGTCGGCTCCTCCCGCAAAAATTGTAGAAGCATGGTACAAAGAACAGTTCGTATTGCGCGCTCGTCACGCCAAGAACTTTGCCCGCTCCTCAGTGATCTCGTACTCCATCTGCTCCCCAGCCAGAAAACGGCCCAACTCATCCACCATTGTTTGCCCCATCCGTTGACATTCCTCATCCAGCGCGCCAGCGATATGGGGCGTCAGCACCACATTGGGCAATGTGTAGAGTAGCGAATCAGGTAGGGGCGGTTCGGGGTAGGTCACGTCCAAGATGGCCCACAGGTCCGGGCGGGCCTGCAATACGGCGATCATCTCCTGCTCGCGCACAATCGCGCCCCTGGATGTATTGATGAAGGTGGCATTCTGCTTCATGGACGCAAAATGTTCGCCGGTGATCATCCCAACCGTCTCTGGCAGCCAGGGCGTATGCAGCGACACCGCATCCCCACGGCGAAAGACGTCGTCCAGGCCGACCAACTCCACCCCTAATTCCGCCGCGTCGGCGGGGCGGACAAAGGGATCGTAGGCTATCACGTGTACATCCAAGATTTTCAGCAGGTTGGCTACCCGACGCCCCACCTGCCCCAAAGAAACCAACCCAACAGTGCTGCCGTAGGTTCCCGGAACAGGTGTGCGCCCAACCCAGCCCCCAGTTTCCCGGATGGCGCGGGAGAATTCCCAACCCCGCTTCAGGCTGAAGATGACCTGAGCTAAGGTGTAATGGGAAACCGTAACTGCGTTGGCCCCGTACGCGCTGGTAACCCGCACACCCCGCGCCCAGGACGCATCGGTCACAATCTTTTTGACAGAACCGGCTCCATAAAAGAGAGCTTTCAAATGGGGAGCAGAAGCCAGGAACGCCTCATCCATTTCCGGCATCCCCCAGCCGGAGAAAATAAGCTCCACATCGGCCAGAACCGATGGTTCCTCCTCTAGTGAAGCAATGGTCTGGGGTGGTGCGACAAAGTCTACCAGATGCTCCAATGCGGCCTGCTGTTCGGGGCCATAGATTTTGGGCAGGGCATCTGATCGCAAAAGGTAGATAGCTCGTGGTTTGGTCATGGGTTGGATTCCTTTTTGGGTGTCAGCGTGGGGTAAAAATGTAGATCAGAAATGAGAATTCGCCTACGGACCAATGTTTGGTCGTCGGTCATCAGTCATCAGCCGTCTTCCTCCCGCGCCCGCCCAGGCTTTGGGAAAAGCGACGACGGCGAATACTGGTTGCAAGCAACAATCCCCATTCAAAAAAGCCAGGGAGCATCTGCGCACCCAGAACCACCAGTCGATCAAACAGAGTGATGTAGACCTCCCGCTCCCGACGGCGAATCGCCTTGATCACCCGGCGGGCCACCCGCGCTGGGGGAACACCCCGCAACGGCGCATGGCGTTCGCCCTGCATATCCTCCAGGCCGGGCACGCCGATATGGGTATGGGTGGCAAAGTCTGTATTCGTGAGGCCAGGGCAGACAAGGACAACGGCGATGTTGTCACTTTTCAACTCGGCCCGGGCGGCACCGCTGGCCCCATGCAGTGCAAATTTACTGGCGCTGTATCCGCCACCAAGCGGCTGAGAGAATTTGCCCACAATGCTGCCGATATTGACGATTACCCCATCACCTTGGCGGCGCATGTGTGGCACAGCGGCGCGCATGGCAGCCATGGGCGCAAAGAAGTTCACGTCAAAAGTAGCCCGCAGATCATCCGCGACCAGCTCGGCCATGTCGCCGTAGATGCCCGCGCCCGCGTTGTTGATCAAGATGTCAATCCGTCCCCAACGGGCCACGGTGGATTCAACGGCAGCCGCGGCTTGGGCTTCATCGCGCAGGTCGGCGGGGCAGATCAATGTTTCTACGCCATAGCGGTTGGAGAGGCGATCGGCCAGAGTATTTAACGCCTCTTCGCTGCGGGCAACCAAAGCCACGCGACACCCTTCGCCAGCCAGGGCTTCGGCAATTGCTGCGCCAATGCCTCGGCTTGCACCGGTAACCAGAGCCACCCGCCCATGTAATTCCTTCATCGATTCGTCACCATTTTAGTCACCTTTTATTGCTCGTGTCCTCTTGCTGCGGTTCAACCGTCTCCTATTCAAGTCCCCTATTCAAGCATAGTGCCGCTGCCCCAATCCGGCAACTTTGTCCGCACGGAATCAGCGTGTTCATTTGGCCCATGCCTCTGCAACCAGCTATACTTATGGATATGATCGAATGATGATGGTTGCACAGCAACCCCTAACGCGCAGACCATAAGTTCACAGAATTCAAGGATAAGATGATGGCAGAACGTACACGAACTTCCCGTCCCGTATCCCAATCAGGGGCAGCCGCCAAAAAGTCACCGCCCATGGGGTTGCTCCTTATTGGCGGTGCAGCAATCCTCGTTCTGGTGATTGTGATTGTGTATGTCGTATCCAATCAGCCTGGGCAGATTGCCACCGCGAACTATGGCGACATTGAGCCTAGTTGGATCAATCGCAACGTGATCGGCAACCCAGAGGCCACTGTAGTTGTGGCTGGCTGGGAGGACTTTCTCTGCCCATC
Organism: Caldilineaceae bacterium; assembly: GCA_024643705.1. GTDB lineage: Bacteria > Chloroflexota > Anaerolineae > Caldilineales > Caldilineaceae > JACQGT01. The sequence continues at coordinate 2,720 of JAHEML010000648.1, forward strand.
GTGTGGCAGTTGGACCCAAAATGTCGAGCCGCTGCTGATGGATGAGTATGTGAAGACCGGCAAAGTTCGCTTCGAATACCACTATTTTCCACTGAGTCAGCACGAACCGGGCGCGTCCATTTCGGCCCAGGCGGCAGAGTGTGCGGCGGATCAAGGCATGTTTTGGCCTATGCACGATAAACTTTTTGCGGGGCAAAATTCCGGCGCAGCCGCGTTCACCGCCGAACGCATGATCCAATACGCCGAAGACCTGAATCTGGACAGCCGAGTTTTCACTCAGTGTCTTACAGGGCAAGAGCGCTATGGAGATGTCCAAGCATCGTTGCAGCAGGCGCTGAGCCTGGGGTTGAACAGTACACCCTCGTTGCTCATCAACGATGTGAAGGTGGAAAACCCCATG
>JAHEML010000037.1 GCA_024643705.1 Caldilineaceae bacterium
CCTCTTCAGTTGGCCCCACCTGCGGGATTTCCTCAATGAGCAAGTGCTGGTTGCACCGGTGGTTGTGCCTACGCTTCTGCTGTTATGGGTGGGAACATTTCGCACGGGCCTGCGTTCAATAGGTACTGGGCTATCAACCGAAGAGAAACATGCCGGATACTTCTTGTTGCTCGCATCGATCTGCTACTGGCTCTTTGTCTGGCTGTGGAACCCGGACTACGGCGGCCAGCGGGATTGGGACCTGTTCAGCCTTTCGACGATTCCCAGCACCTTGCTGCTGGCATGGGCACTGCCCCGTTTCGTCACATTGCCGCGCATGTTGCGGGCAGGCGCACTGCCCTTGATCCTTTTCCAGGCGCTGCATACCGGAGCCTGGGTTTATCAGAATCGTTGGCCCTGGCACTGGCCGGGTTGACTGGAGACTGTCGAGTAGACCATGCAACACTATCGCCTTGAACCCACTGCCCAACCAGCACAGCCCAAGCAACCCCGCTCTTTTAGCCGCGGGTTGGCGATGGGTGCAATTGCGTTTCTCGTGGTTGCTTTTCTGACACTGGCTGGGGTGATCGTGGCCTATGCCCAAATCGCGGCCGATCTGCCTTTGCCCAGCGAATTGGCGGCGCGCGCCAGTTCCTTTCAGAGCACCCGCATCTATGATCGCAACGGAGTGCTGCTCAACGAAACCTTCGATCCCAACGAAGGCCGCCGGGTGGCAGTCTCGCTTGATCGGATGTCACCGTGGCTGCGGCAGGCGACAATCGCCACCGAAGACGCAAACTTCTACCGCCACCCTGGGGTTGATCCCATTGCCCTGGTGCGGGCCGTCTACTACGCCGTGCGCGAGCGGGAATTTGTCTCCGGCGGTTCGACAATCCCCCAACAATTAGTCAAGCTGATCTTCCTCTCCTCCGAACGATCCGCCATCCGCAAAATAAAAGAGGCGATACTGGCAGCCGAAGTGAGCCGCCGCTACTCCAAAGAGCAGATTCTCGAAATCTATCTCAACGAAGTCAACTACGGCAACCTGGCCTATGGCGTCGATTCGGCTGCGGAAATCTATTTCGGCAAAGATGTGGGCGATCTCACCCTGGCCGAGGCCGCGCTGTTGGCCGGTCTGCCTCAGGCCCCGGCCTACTACGATCCCTACACCTACCCCGAACGGGCCAAGGATCGCCAAAGCGTGGTGCTGGGATTGATGGTCGAGGCTGGCGCTATTTCCCCCGGCGAAGCAGACACAGCCTGGCTGGAACCACTGACATATATTCCTGTGCGCTACGATTTCATCGCGCCCCATTTCACCGTGTATGTGCGGCAGCAGTTGGAGAGCCTGCTGGGGCCAGAAGCGCTCTACCGGGTGGGCTTGAATGTGACCACCTCGCTGGACTTGGAATTGCAGAATAGCGCCCAGGCAATTGTGGCCGAGCAGGTGCAATCCTTGGCAGAGCGCAATGTCTCCAACGGCGCGCTGGTGGCGCTGAATCCCCAAAGCGGAGAAATTCTGGCGCTGGTGGGCAGCGCGGATTACGACAATGTGGAGATCGACGGCCAGGTGAATATGGCCCTTTCTCCCCGCCAGCCGGGCAGTTCCATCAAGCCCCTGGTCTACCTGGCCGCCTTCGAAAACCCAGAGCGCCCCCTGGCCGAGCGCTGGACTCCGGGTACATTGGTAGCCGACATCGAACAGGATTTCCCCGACGGGGCCAATCCGCCCTATCGCCCCAAAAACTACGACGAGAAAGAGCATGGTATTTTGACAGTGGGGGCCAGTTTAGCCAATAGCTACAACATCCCGGCTGTGCGGGCCATCGAATTTGTGGGTGTGAACAACTTTATCGCCGTTGCCCAACGGCTGGGTATATCGACCTTGAACCGGCAGGATTACGGGCTGAGCCTGAGCCTGGGCGGGGGCGAAATCCCCTTGCTGGAGATGACAGGCGCGTTTGCTGTGCTTGCCAATGGTGGGTTGCGTCGCCCACCCCAGGCCATCATCAAGATCGAGGATGGCGAAGGCAACATTATCTGCGAAATCAACACACCTGTTCCCTGCCGGTTGGACGGATTGGCCTAAGGGCAGCAGGTGGTCAGCCCCGTGGACGCCTTCCTGATCAGCACAATGTTGAGCGACAACCAGGCCCGTGCTCCCATCTTTGGCCTCAATTCCGTGTTGAATTTGGGCCGTCCTGCCGCGGTGAAGACCGGAACCACCAACGATTATCGCGATGCGCTGACGATTGGATACACCCCAGAATTGGTGACGGGTGTCTGGGTAGGCAATGCCAACAACGCGCCCATGCAAAGTTTGCCGGGTGTCAGTGGGGCAGGCCCTATTTGGAACCGTTTTATGCAAACCGCATTGGCGGCGACACCCCCAGGCAATTTCCCGGTTCCCGCGGGTGTCGAGCAGGTAGAGGTCTGCGCCGACACAGGCGCGCGGCCCAGTGCAGCCTGCCCCGAAAAGGCAACCCGCTGGTTCGCGGTGGATCGCCCCCCGTTGCCAGCCGAGGCTGATCTGTGGCAGCTTGTACGGATTGACAAGGTGACGGGCCAGAAAGCTGGCGAATTTACCCCAGCCGAACAGGTGGAGGAGAAGGTGTTTAAGGTTTACCCCGACATCTACCGGGAATGGGCCGAGAGCCACGGCATCCCCCAGCCACCCAGCGAAGAGAGTACCCTTTTCGACTTTGCCCCGGAAGTCACTATCACCCAGCCCAGCGAAGGCCAAACGGTGCAGGGGGTTGTGTCGGTGGTGGGTGTGGCCAATGTGCCCTCCTTTGCCAGCTACGAACTCCAATACGGCATCAGCCATGATCCCGGTGCATTCAGCGCTGCCATTTGGGGGCCAATCGGCCAACCAACCACCGGCGGAATCCTGGGTCAGTGGGATACCCAAACCCTGGCAAATGGGCCACATACTCTGCGGCTGGTGGTGCGAGACAGCTTTGGCAACAGCTACGAGAGCCGGGTGCGCCTCTTTGTCTCCAACCCAGAGCCGACGGCGACGACAGTGTTGCCCACCCCCACCTGGACACCGGTATGGACAGCCACGCCAGAACCAATCGTGCCGACCAGTACACCTATCTCGGCCAATCCGCCCAGTGATAGCGGCCCAGTGGAGCCGCCATCACCCCTGCCCACGCCCAACAGCCCGTAATGGATGGCGGGACATTCGAGTAAAAGGTAGATTTGACCGCGAAACCTATGATTCAGTATGGGAACTTTAGCGCTCCAGCAGTCGTCAAATGAGCAGACAATTATCCACACCCAAGTTTGATCAGTTGAGCAGGTGAATCATGGCACAAAAGAGAGCATTCTCGTCCGACACCCACAGCCCCAGCCCGTGGCGCACCATCACCCAGGGGCGCGGGCCTCTTGTGATCACCCTGCTATTGGCTGCGTTGGTATTGAGCGCATGTCTCTCTTTTCTTGCACCCACGGTTGGCCCAGTGCGTACACCAGTGGTGCTACCCGGCGCCAACAACGACCAGCCCCAGATCGCCATCTCTCCACCCAGCGGCTATGCAGGCGTGTATGTGCAGGTGGTGGGCAATGGGTGGCCTGCCAACGAATTGGTGTTGATGGCCTTAAGCGATGATGTGGGGCGTAGCGGCATTTTGGCTGCCAGTGCGGCCAATGTCAACGGTCAGGTGACCACCGGCTTCCTCTACCCCATCAGCCCCCGCTGGCTGACAAGCGGCCCACATACGATCGTGGCCTACACGTCCGACGGCAATATGCAGGCAACGGCTGAATTTAATGTGACTCCCGGCGACGACGTGACACCTGTGGCAACGGGACAGACCGGGGGAGAAACCACTGCCCAGCCGGGTACACCTCCCCCTTCGCCCACTGCCACCGCCATGGGATCGGACAGCCAGCCGCCAACCGCCTTGCCCACAACAGCCGCCACACCCACACCCAGCGCGACAGCAACCGCGCAATCAAACCCCACCCCCATCGTGATCACCGACTGGCGAGGCGACTATTGGGCCAATTCGACCCTGTCGGGCGATGCGCTGCTGGTGCGCAACGACAGCGCCGTCTTCTTTGATTGGGGTAGCGGCTCACCTGCCCCCAACCTGCCCGCCGACCAGTTCAGCGCACGCTGGACCCGACAACTCAATTTCGACGCTGGCGTCTACACCTTCTTCCTGGAGGTAGACGATGGCGCACGTCTGTTCATCGATGATCAATTGGTGCTGGATGAATGGCGCGCCGGCTCCCAGCGGATCGCATCGGCCCGCGTTTCGCTCACCACCGGCCAGCACACCCTGCGCGTCGAATACTTCGAACGCACAGGCAACGCATTGGCCCGTTTCTGGTGGGAGCGCCAAATTGCCTTCACCGGTTGGGAAGGGCGCTACTACAATAACCCCAATTTGCAGGGAGAACCTACCCTGGTGCGCGACGATGCAGCCATCAATTTCGACTGGGGTGGGGGCAGCCCGACAGCAACCATCGGTGATGACAACTTCTCTGTACGCTGGAAGCGCACGGTCTCCTTCGACCCAGGCCGCTACCGTTTCTACGCCCGCATGGACGACGGGATGCGCGTCCGGGTGGATGGGCAGCTTTTGCTCGACGAATGGCAGGATGCATCGGATCGAACCGTTGGCACCGAAGTGGACCTGCCGGGCGGAAGCTATGAAATTGAGGTGGAATACTACGAAAAGAGCGGTGCTGCGCTGGTGAGCTTTTGGTGGGAATTGGCCCCCGAGCCAACGCCGACCCATACTGCAACCTGGACACCAACCTGGACACCGACACAGGCTCCCACATCTGCACCGACAAACGCACCGTCGGCCACACCGACCGCAACCGCAATGCCCACCCAGACACCATCGCCTTCACCGTCGCCGACACCTGGCCCGACCGCGACCGACCGGCCCGATTCTGCAATCACACCCACGGTCACCCCCGACGATGATTCGTCCACGTCGGACTCTGGCCCTGGCGCAACCGAGATCGGACAATCTGTCCCCTTCACCCAAGTGCTCTTGCCGCTTCTGCTGCCGCCCAAAGTGGACATCTACCAGGTCGTTACAGCCGACGACGAGTGGACAACCCTGCTGGACAGTATGCGTCCACCGAAAACGGCCCGACCAGCCCTGCGCCCTCCGGCAAACGGACGAAATGCAACACCCACACCCACACCCACACCCACACCCAGCCCAACCCCTGTGGCTGTGGATAGCGATTCGTCCGGCTTGCCCAAAGCTGAGGACGCATCCACAGATTCGGACGCCGTTGTACAGGTCGAAGCCGACTTTTCTACAGACATTGTCCTGGTGGCTATCCTCGGTGTGAAACAGATCGACCAATCGGCACAGAACATCTCGGCACAGAACATCTCGGCACAGATCGTCGACGTGCGCTTGGATAGCAACCATCTCTTCGTCATCGTCGATATGCAGCGGATGGCAGCCCGCCTGGCCCCGGATTCTGTTGGGGCCAATGCAGTCATCGTCAAACGGGATTCGCTGCCATCCCTCGACAGTCTGACTGTTCATTTTATCGATACCGACGGCAAATCGCTCGAAGAGATCGAGACAAAACCATAGGTCTACAGTGCCAATCGGCCATCTTCCAGGCGGCCATCGTGTCTAAACAACCACACGGAAAAGTCCAGCCCCGATCATGCAATGGGCTGGACTTTTCCATTAGACTTTTCTAGTGACCTTCCCCACATCCCTCGATTGTTCGACACCCAGCACCCCCTTTGCTATACTGTCGATGATGGTGGAAAGATAATTTTTCCAACACCCCAATCCTTTCGTGATCCCAAGCCTTTCGTGAGTTTTACAGCCCTGGTTTTGACTTTATGATTTATCTGAAAAGTGTGAGCAAGAAAGCAACCTTTGCTGCCCAGCGGCAAGAATACCCCTACACTGTCCCGGTGATTTCCCGGCTGGATAGCCTGACATTTGAGACGCCAGTCACATTTTTGGTGGGAGAAAATGGGTCGGGCAAATCCACCCTCATGGAGATGATCGCGGCGGGCAGCCGACTGCCCGCAGTGGGCGCGTCGGATATTGATCGGGATTCCAGCCTGGCCCCGGCTCGGCAGCTTGCTCGCTCCTTCACCTTTGGTTGGGCCAAGCGCACCCATCGGGGTTTCTTTCTGCGGGCCGAGGATTTTTTCGGCTTTGCCCGGCGCATGTCCGAGATCGAACGAGAGCTGGAAGCCGATTTGGCCGCGGTAGATGCAGAGTACGAGGGGCGATCCGACTACGCCAAAGGCTTTGCCCGGATGCCCCACGCGCGGGAACTGGCCGCCATCCGGGAAAAATATGGCGATGGCCTGGACGCCCGTTCCCACGGGGAGAGCTTTCTGGCCCTCTTTCAGGCCCGCTTTGTGCCAGGTGGACTTTACCTGTTAGACGAACCAGAAGCGCCCCTTTCCCCTCTGCGCCAGGTGGGGTTTTTGGCCCTACTCCACGAAATGGTGCAAAAGGAAGCACAGTTTATCATCGCCACCCATTCGCCCATCTTGATGGCTTTTCCCGGTGCAACGATTTTGAGCTTCGACTCAGCACCACCCCGTTCGGTTCCGTGGGATCAGTTGGAGCATGTCACCATCACCCGGGATTTCCTCAACCAGCCAGGCGCATTCCTCGCCAGCCTGACCAAACAATAGCCGAGGATAGACGCGGATGAAGCCAGCTCGAAACCAATTCCAGACACCCCTATTCTCTGCTCGATGGGCCAGCCTGCCCTTGGCCGAACTGATGGTGCTGGTCATGGCCGCCCTCACCCGTTTCTGGCGGCTCGACTATCATAGTTTCTGGTTCGACGAAATCGTCTCGTTGGATTGGGCGGCCTATCCCCCCTCCGACATCTGGGATATTGGCTTCCACCTGGTACGCGAGAAGCACCCTCCTGGCTACTATCTCACCCTCCATTTTTGGCAGCAGCTTCTCGAAATTTTCGGTTTGGAGCAAAACGATGCTGCTCTGCGCAGCCTGGGCAGCTTGTTGGGTGTGCTCACGGTTCTGGGCGTTCTACTCCTGGCAACCCGGCTCAGCGGACGGATCACTGGTCTGATAGCGGCTCTGCTTGTGGCCCTCAGCCCGGCGCTGGTCTGGTACAGCCAAGAAGTGCGCATGTTCCAGCCCACGGTTACGGCTATCGTCTGGGCTGTCTATTTTCTCGTCTCGGCCACATCTACGCCCACACAGCAGGCCACACAGCAGGCCACACAGCGATTGACCTACCGCACCCTCTATTGGATCGGCCTGATTTTCGCCCTTGTCTATGCCCTATACAGTTATCTCTTTGCTGCCTTCTTTTTGCCGGGGCTGGGTCTTTCCCTTCTCGTCCTCAGTTGGAAACGCTGGCGCATCCTGGCCGAAGGAGTGGCCGCACTGGGCATCACGACGCTTCTCTTCCTGCCGCTGGCCCGCAACGCCTGGTTGATCAACGATACAGAAAGCCCGCGCATGGCCGCTTACGAAGGATTTGCGGCCAACCTATGGCGACAGATAGAGGTTTTTACCCTGTGGAAGGTGGATTGGAATCGTTGGGCGGTGACAGGCGGCGTGCTTCTCTTTGCAGCCCTGGCCCTGGCAGGCTTTGCATGGTGGAATGGGACAGACAGGCGGGTGGCTCCGCTGTTGCTGCTGTGGAGCCTGCCCACACTGTTGATCGCTGGATTGTTGCAGGCGACCAACGCCAATATTTTCAAAGAAGACCGCTACTATCTCTTCTTAGCCCCATTTGTGCTGTGGGCAGTGGCGCGGGCTGTTGTGGCGCTCGCGCAGCGCTGGCGGTGGATGGGGTGGGGCAGCGGCGCGGTTACCACGTTACTCCTGGCCGCGGCCTTGCCTGGGCTATGGACGCCTGGAATGCTGCGGGAAGATTGGCGGGCTGCGGCAAATTATGTGGCAGAGTACCAGTCCCAGTCGCCGGGGCTTTCCGCGGGCGGGGTGGCCCATGTCAACTATCTCTACCCGGCGGTGAAGTGGTATTTGGGCCAGCGTATCCCCCCAGACCGACTACCCATCTTCGGGCTGTTCGGCGGCCCGCTAACCCCAGACCAAATGGACGATGTGATCGGCCCACCACTGCATGGCATCGAAACCGCCCTGGGCGCACAGACAACCTGGTTGCTGCAAAGTCACCTGGCCGGTGTGGATGATCAAGGGCTGGTGCAGCGTTGGCTGGATGAGCACTACCCACTGATCACCGAACAATACCCCACCGGCATCAAACTCAGCGGCTATGCCTTGCACACCCGCTACGCAACCTTGCCCACCCTGGCCGAGAACGCACTCCTGCCGGGTGCCGAGCTAGCCCCGGCTGTCGAACTGGTGGCGTGCGAAGTCGTCACGCCCCAGGTGGCAGCCCAAGACGAGCGGATGCACCCGCCCAGCGGCTGGGTCCACATTCGTCTCTGGCTGCGGGCAACCCGTGCGCTCGCAGTCGATCACCAGCTAGCCGCCCAGGTGGTGGGCGGCGATGGGGTGTGGGGCGAACTGCTACCCCATGCTCGCAGCGCCCTGGATTGGTTCCCCACCAGCACCTGGACACCGGGAGAACTGATGCGGGTGGAAGCAGACATCAACCTGAACCCGGAGACCCAACCAGCCGACTACAAAGTGATGGTTGGGCTTGATCAACAGGAACAGCATCTGTGCGGGGCGGTTGCCGTCAGCGCAGACCCAACGACTTAATCCCCTTGCGGCAGGCAATCCGGCTAGAGAGCAAACCCTCGTTCACCTCTACACCCACAGCCACATCCCCTACAGCCACATCGCTTGTTGTGCTGGGCAACGCCGCATAGTTGAGCCGCACCTGCCCGTTGGCGAATAGCGCCATCTGAAAACTTACCCGGTCGGCGGGAGAAGTGGCCGACGCAAGTGGCACATCGAGAAACTCGGCCACAAACGCACCCGACACGCTGGTAAATGTACTCACTGTGCCACCCATGTCTGGGTTCAGATCGGTCCACCACCCATAAATGGCCTGGGCTGCTTTTGTTTCATCCGGCGTGCAGCCAATGGGCAAGGGTTCTACACTGTCGCTTGCAGGGAAGGTCATCAACCCATCTGCATAGAGGCGCACAGTCGTCACTGCCTGGGATTCCAGAGTGAATGTGAAGGGCAAAAGCAGGCCCACACTCTGACTGTCGGTTAACTGGATCGATTTTTTGCCATTGGCATCTGCTGCCTGCCACGCAAGCGGCATCGTGCTGCGTCCGGTCAGGCCGAGAAAAGTCTGGTACAGGCCGGAACGAATCCGCAGATCAACAGGAATCGACTGGATGATTTGAGAATTATTGGTGCGGGTCCCCACCATCCGCACCGTGCCTGTGTGGTCCCCCACAGCCAGTTGGGTGGGCGAGATGGTCATGCTCAGATGGGCCGGTTCGCCAAAGCGAATTGTATTGCTGGCCCGCTGGGAACTGGGCGAGGGCTGAACAGCCAGCCATTCGCCCCCACTGGTAACCGATGCCTGCCAGAAGATGAAATCTCCGCTGGGGTTGCGCAGGGAAATGGTTTGGGAAAATGGCTGGGTTCCTTCGATCACAAGTGCAGAAAGCTGGGTGGCCGATGGCTGAATATCGCTCAACAGCGCCAGACGCAGGGCCGCTTGCACATCCAGCCGACCAGCCCCCACATCTGTTGCCGGTGCCCCCGTCTTGTGGGCGCTATCCAGCAGGATATTGCGCACCTGAAGCAATGACAAGTCCGGGCGCGTGCTCCAGATCAGCGCGGCTGCGCCACTGACAAAAGCCGCCGATGTGCTCGTGCCAAAAGCTGTGCAATAATCCGGGCCAGTGGATTGGCAGTAGATGCCCGCGGGCCAAGTACTGTAGATCAATTGGCTGGAGAGCCCGCCCGGCGCGGCCAGGTCAACATTGCCGGTGTGGCTGTAATAGGCCCGCTGATCCGCACGATCCGTGGCAGCCACAGCCAACACGCCCGCATAGGCTGCTGGCCACCAAACCGGATTGGGGGCCACATTCCCCGCAGAAGCCACCAACAGGATGCCCTTTCCCACGGCATAATTGACAGCAGATTCCAGCACAAAACTTGCTTCTCTGGTCGTAATGCTCAGGTTGATAATCTTCGCGCCAGCATCCGCCGCATCGCGGATGGCCTGGGCGATATTGGAGATAGTTCCCGCGTTGCGGCTGTCGAGCACTTTGCGCGGATCGATAATTGCCCGTGGCGCAAGCCCAGCGACGCCTACCCCATTGTTCAGGCTGGCCCCAATAATGCCCGTTACATGGGTTCCGTGGCCCGAATCATCCTGGGGGGACGTGCCGGGGGTGACATAGTTTTTGCCCGCCAGCAGTCGGTTGGCGAATTCCGGGTGGCCGAAATCCACACCGCTATCCACCACCGCCACTTGGATCGCCGCCCCCTGCCCAATAGCCCACCCGCGAGGCGCGCCAACCCGCTGCATACCCCATTGATTGGCCCGAAAGAGCGGATCGCTGGGCAAGATCGGAGTGGGTACGTCGTCCCGATCCATCACTGCCCCGTAAGCGATCCAATTCGGCTCGGCAAAAGCGATGGCGGGGTCGCCTCGCAGGCGCGCAATCGTGGCTTGTTCGTCACCGTCGGCCACATGCACCCGCAAAAAGAGAGGTTCATCCGGCGCATCGTTGATGGCAAGAATCTCCATCCCGGCCAGAGAAAGTCCGTCAAAAACGGACAGCGCGCCCACGGCCGCCGTATCGCCCCCTTTTTCCCTGGAAAATGGGAGGGCATCCCAATGGACACCCACCAACACTTCCCCCGTGGCAAAGTCCGCGTCGGTGGTTACCGCGGCAAGGCGGTTCGACAGAGGTTCGATCGCGGCCTGCGCCCCAGTTGACCAGGGAATCGGCAGGAACACCAACAAAATCATCAACCAGTTCACCCGCCGGGGCAGGGAAAACCGTTTGCCTTTATTCAGAGAAATAAGACGCTTGCTCTTCATAAACACCCCACAGACTACTCGACAGAGAAAGGACGCATTCACACCGACACAGAACCATGGTACCCCACTATCCGATCCCAAAACGTAAAGAACCCACCGGTTTGTTCCCGGTGGGTTCGGCAAAAAATGGGTTCGGGAAAGGTTAACGAAGCCCCAGCATCTCCGCATCCAACTGGGCGTAGAAGGCGCACATAAAATCGTGGCGCTGCTGACCGATGGCCTGGGCTGTGGCCGTGTGCAAGGTGGGGAGAATGCGGCGCAGCTTGTAGACAAATTCATGAACGGGCGTATAGTCTGCGCCGGTGGGTTTGGCATTGTCTGGGGGAACGGCGCTAACGGGCTGATGCCAAATGCGATCGTTGTCGCTGCCGCTAAAGGCAAAGGCCCGGGCCACCCCAATCGCGCCGATGCTGTCCAGCTTGTCCGCGTCGTAGAGACATTTGGCCTCCAGGGTAGCCGGCTGGATCGACTGGTCGCGGTAGCGGTGGGATTGGATGCAATGCACCACATTGTCCACTTGGGCCGCAGACATGCCCTGGGCTGCCAGATAATCACCGGCAAAATCCGCCGCGGCCAGGTGGTGGGCCTTGCGGGCTGCGCCGGGCACAGGCACATCATGCAGCAGGGCAGCCGCGACCACCACAGCCACATCTGCACCTTCCGCAGTGGCGATGCGCTCGCCCAGCCGGGTCACCCGCAGAATATGATCAAAGTCGTGGG
>JAHEML010000649.1 GCA_024643705.1 Caldilineaceae bacterium
TGATTCTGGCGGTGGTGATTTTGGTGGTGATGGCATACAACCCCTTCACCATCCCAAATGTGCCGGCCATGCAGATCGTGCTGCTGGAAGTCATGCACCTGGTTCTGGGCGGCGCGCTGGTGAATCGTTTGCAGCAGGCTTAAACGCTCCGATCACCATCCTTGCTCATACAGCCAATGGTCAGCGCCCTCGATTGTTCAAAGGCGCTGACCATTGGCGGGCATAGAGGACGATACAAGATTCTGGGGTGCGTTTTTCTTCTGCACACTTTTGTGGTATAAACAGTCAGAGCCGCGGCAGCTTCTCGTCGTTTGAATAGGCAAGTAAAGGGGCAACGTAAACCGGTTTTCAAAAACCAGCCCTCCTCGCTCGCAAACGGCACGATTTTGCTCGACCAATATCTTTTTCCCAGTTGTCAATCCTTTATTGTTCCGAATGCTTCGATTTTATCGAAACAATCTACTTGCGTCCTGATCCCATAGGAGGTGTATCCTTGCAAGCATTCGATTTCGTTTCAGCCCGTAGTGTCGATGAGGTGGTCGCTGCATTGGCTGCCGGGGGCGAACGAGCCAGACCCCTGAGCGGTGGCACCGATTTGTTGGCCCAAATGAAGGAAGGTCGGCGCAGCTATGCAACCGTTGTCGATCTGAAGCGGATCCCCGCGCTGATGGAAGTACGCATCGGCGACAACGGGCTGTGGCTGGGTGCATCTGTGCCCTGTCACACCGTCAACAACAATGCCGACATCCAAAAGATGTACCCAGCGTTGCACGACTCCACCGGACTGATCGGCGGCACACAAGTGCAGGGTCGAGCCAGCCTGGGCGGCAATTTGTGCAACGCATCCCCGGCTGCCGACGGCATCCCCAATCTGATCGTACATAGCGCAGTTGCGCATATTGCCGGGCCAAATGGAGAGCGCCAGGTTGCCGTGGAAGATTTTTGCACGGCTCCCGGTCGCACAGTTTTGCAGAACGGCGAAGTGCTGGTTGCCTTGGAATTCCCGGCCCCGGTCAAGAATTTTGGTGCGGCCTATCTGCGCTTTATCCCCCGCAACGAGATGGACATTGCCGTGGTGGGCGTGGGTGCGTCGGTTGTGTTGAGCAGCGACGGCCAGACCATCGAATCGGCCCGTATCTCGTTGGGTGCGGTTGCGCCCACACCCCTGTACGTAAAAGCGGCGGGCGACGCGCTGGCCGGACAGCCCGTCTCGGAAGAGACTTTTGAGAAGGCCGCCCAGATTGCCTGGGAAGCGGCCAAACCCATCAGCGACATGCGCGGCACCATTGCCCAGCGCAAACATCTGGCGGGTGTATTGACCAAGCGCGCACTGCGCATCGCCATCGACCGGGCGCGGGGAACCAAGACCGTCGATTCTTTGGGGAGGCTGAACGGAAATGGCTAAGAAAGTAATGGTCCAGAGCGTCATCAACGGTGACGAGACCACATTCTTGTGCGAAACCCGCCAGACACTTCTGGAAGTGTTGCGGGACGAACTGGGCATGACCGGAACCAAAGAAGGCTGTGGCAACGGCAACTGTGGCGCGTGCAATGTCATGCTCGACGGCGTGCTGGTCAACTCCTGTTTGGTGCTGGCTGTCGAAGCCGAAGGGCGCACCGTCATGACCATCGAAGGCGTGGCCGAAGCCGACGGTTTGCATCCCATCCAGCAGGCGTTTTTAGAGCACGCGGCTCTGCAATGCGGTATCTGCACACCGGGTTTTATCGTCTCGTCCAAGGCCCTGTTGGAGCAGAACCCAAACCCCAGCGAGCATGATGTTCGCCTTTGGCTGGCGGGCAACCTGTGCCGCTGCACCGGCTACGACAAAATTGTGCGTGCTGTGCTAGATGTTGCCAGCGCCAACTAGACAAAGGTAGGTATAGACCAATGGCCGTAACCGAAAAAACAATGCACGCTGTCAACGGACACAGCCCGGCTACCAGCAAACCGGCAGAAGGCTACAATGTGATCGGCAGCCGTCCTGTGCGCCCGGACGGAGTAGATAAAGTGACGGGTCGGGCCGTCTATGGCGCAGATGTTCGTTTGCAGGGGTTGCTCTATGGCAAAGTGTTGCGTAGCCCCCATGCCCATGCCCGTATCATTTCTATCGACACCAGCAAAGCCGAGGCCCTGCCCGGTGTCAAAGCAGTGGTCACAGGCGCTGATCTGCCGGCAGCCGCAGACAAAGTGGAAGACCTGGGCGAAAGTGCCATCAATCTGAAATACTTGAGCGCCAATATTTTGGCCCACGATAAAGCGCTCTACCACGGCCATGCCATCGCCGCGGTGGCCGCTGTGGACAGCCACACCGCCGAAGAAGCTATCGGTCTCATCGATGTGCAGTACGAAGTTCTGCCCCCGGTGATGACTGTCGATGATGCGCTGGCTGACAATGCTCCGATCCTTCTTGGTACCCTGCGCACCAACGAAATGGGCGAAATGGGTACAAAGCCCACCAATCTGGCTCAGCATTTCCGCCACCAGCGGGGTGATATGGCTGCTGGTTTCGCTGCGGCAGAAATCGTTGTCGAGCGCAGTTTCCGCACCGAGACCGTGCATCAGGGGTACATCGAACCCCACACGGGCACGGCCCAGTACAACACCGACGGACAGGTGACCATCTGGGCGTCTACCCAGGGCACGTTTGCCGTGCGCAACCAGACAGCAGAGATTTTGAACATTCCCGTCTCTCAGATTAAGGTCATCCCCACCGAGATTGGCGGCGGATTTGGTGGCAAAATCAATGTTTATCTGGAGCCGGTGGCTGTCATTCTCTCCAAAAAGGCGGGTGGAAAGCCTGTCAAGCTGGTGATGAGCCGCACAGAAGTTCTTCAGGCCACCGGCCCCACCTCCGGCTCCAACATCCGCATGAAGATCGGCGCCGACGCCAACGGCAAGATCACAGCGGCCCATGCCGAGCTCTACTACGAAGCCGGTGCTTTCCCCGGTTCGCCCGTGGGCGCGGCGGCCAATGTGGTGCTGGCTCCCTACGCCATCGACAATCTGCAAGTGGATGGCTACGACATCGTCGTCAATCGACCCCGATCCGCGGCTTATCGCGCGCCGGGCGGCACAAACGCAGCCTACGCTACCGAAAGTGTTCTCAACGAAATC
>JAHEML010000650.1 GCA_024643705.1 Caldilineaceae bacterium
CTTACCACCGGTCAGCCTTCTTGACCGTATTCAGGGGTTGACCTATACAAGTGTGGGCAGCGACGGGGCAACACTGACCGACCCAGACGGGACCGCGGTCGTCTTCCCCAGCGAAGCTGTGGGCAACAATTTTCGAGCAGCACTGGAAAGCATCCCCCGTGCCGATTTTGTAGAAGGCAGAGCAGGCGATGATTGGCGAACGGCGATGGCGGATATGCCCAATTCGCTTCAGCCCAAAAGCCCCTTTTACACCCTGGATATCCGGGGTGATGGGCCGCAAAAAGCCGTAATGCGCATGCCCATCCCCAACGACAGCGAACCCTACGAGACTCTTGACCTCTATACCTGGACAGGGGAGAAGTGGACATACTTGTCCAGTTCGGTATTACGCGCCGATGACCAAGTGGTTGCGGACATGCCCAGCCCCATCCCCGGCAATTTTATGCTTATGCAAAGCGCAGCGCCTTTGCCCCAGGTTGCGGTCAATGTGGGCTTATCTGGTCAGCTCCCCACCTTTGCCGACACGGCTGTGGCGTCGGTGGCGGCAGCAGGCCTCTATCTGCGGGGCGACGGTGCATTGGATGGAGAAATCCGGGGTGTTCCCCCCGGCAACTACACCATTTTGCCGGTCTTGCGTAATTGGATCAGCGGAGAAACCCCACGAGTCGACCTTCTTAACAATATGCTGGTCGATGCCGGTTTGCAAGAAAACCAGCTTAATGCCATCACAGACAGGCTATTAGCCAATAATCTATCTGGGGTGGTGATCGACTATCGGGGAGTCGATGCCGAGCCAGCCGCCCGGGCCGACTTTGTCGCCTTTATCACCCGGCTGGCCGAACGGTTGCATACGCCAGAGATCAACAAAAAGTTATTCGTTCGGGTCGAGGAGCCTCGCCAGATATCCGCCGAGGATTGGAATACATTTGGCTACGATTGGCCCGCCTTGGCAGCAGTTGTTGATCAGCTCATCATTCCGGGGCCTGTCGATCCACGGGCTTACCAGACCGGCGGAGAGATGGATGCCCTGCTAATCTGGGCCACCGATCAGGTGGATCGGAATAAGATACAAGTAGAATTGCCCAGCCAATCGGTGGAGCGCAGCGGCAACTATCTGCTGCTGAAAGGCTATCAGGAAGCATTGCAACCGCTGATCGCCCAGATGAAAAGTGACAGCGACAGTGCAGCGGCGGGCGATCAGATTAACATTAGTCTTGACAACCCTCGGCTGCTCAGTCGGTTGACCTTCGATGAGCCAACCGGCACCTACTGGTATAGCTATGTCGACGATCAGGGCTACGAGCGTACAGTCTATCTGGAACATGCGGGCAGCTTTGCCCATAAGTTGAACATTCTGCGCCGTTTTCATGTGACCCAAGCCATCTTGCGGGATACGGACAGCGGTGACGTTGATCCCAACTTGTGGGATGTGGCTCGCCAGTTTCAGGTGGGGCCTGTCAGCGGTGGCGCAAACTTGGCAGTTGCCTATACCGTCATCAATCCCGACGGCTCGATATTGGCCCAGGAAACCCGCCCCTTGGACAACGCGTCCTATGGTTTTGCCGCCCCTGAAGGACAAGGCGCGCTCCGGGTAGAGGCCCAAATTGTCGAAAACAATCGCCCTGTCAGCAGCATTCGCTCGGTACAGGTTACGTTGGGCGCACCGGTCGCTAGCCGTGCTGTTGAAACTACCGAGACCACAAAGACATCTGAACCAGAATTTGCCAGCCTGAGCAGCGGTCAGATCGTCAATGTGCGCCAGGGGCCAAGCACGCTCTACCCAGTGGTAGGCGCAATTGAACCGGGTGTTACCTACCGGATTGTGGGCAAGAACGAAGCCCAGGACTGGTGGCAGATCGAATTGGGCAACGGTGTCAATGGTTGGGCCATCGGTAGTTTGACCAATGCAAACAGTCTGGCTGGTGGTGTAGCTGTAATCACTGATATTCCTGCAGCACCGGAACAAGTAGCTGTGGCGGCAGCAGCACCCGCAGCAGCTCCAGCCGCAGCCCCGGCTGTCAGCGCCCCAGCCCCATCGGGCGGCGGCAGCTTTGGCTATGGGGTGCAGGCCCACATGGTCCATAACGATCAAGCTGGGCAAGTAATGAATGTGACCAAAGGGATGGGCTTTGGCTGGGTGAAACAGCAGGTCGAGTGGCGTGTCTTTGAACCTAATCCTGGCGATTTTCAATGGGGTGCCCTGGACGGCATCGTCAACGCGGCCAACGGAGCCGGTGTCAACCTGCTCTTTAGTACGGTCAACTCGCCCGCATGGGCACGGGAACCAGGGTTCGACGGCAGTGTAGGTGGCCCACCCCAAGACCCTCAGACTTTTGCCAATTTTAACGGTGCCTTGGCAGGCAAGTATTGCGGCTCAGCGCTCAAAGCCATCGAAGTCTGGAACGAGCAAAACCTGCATTACGAATGGGGTAACAGGCCGCTGAACCCCGGCGAATATGTGGCTTTGCTGGCTCCTTCCTACGCCAGTATCAAGGCTGCCTGCCCATCTATGCTGGTGATCAGCGGTGCGCTGACCCCTGCGGGCAACAACGGCAATCTGGCTATGGATGACTTTACCTACCTGGATGGCATGTTCGCAGCCGGCGTAAACAACTACGCCGATGGATTCGGGGCGCACCCCAGCGGCTACAACGTGCCGCCATCCCAGACATGGGAGACAGCCTGTGCTGCGATCCAGGTCTCTGGCAACAGCTTCAATGGCGCTTGCGACAGCCCTCACCACTCATGGAGCTTCCGCAGCACCATGGAAGGCTACCGTCAGCGGGCCGTGAACGCGGGCGGTGGCAATAAGCGCATCTGGCCAACCGAATTTGGGTGGGCAGCCGGTGGCGCGTTCAACCCAGCCTATGCCTACGCCAACGACAATGATTTTGGTGAGCAGGCCGCCTGGACTGTGGAAGCCTATCAAATGATGCGTAACTGGGGCTGGGTGGGTCCGGCATTCCTGTGGAATCTCAATTTCCGGGTGGTGGCCGACGGCACAGAAAAGGCCCAATGGGGTATCGTATCGAACAACTGGTCACCTTTGCCTGCCTACAACGCGCTGCGAGACATGCCAAAATAGAGCGGGTATCGAAATTACAATCAAAA
>JAHEML010000038.1:0-2560 GCA_024643705.1 Caldilineaceae bacterium
TGCCCGGTTGGGCTATTATTTTACAATTCAACTTTTGAAAGGAAACCCAGCATGACTCTTGATAATTTCAAAGCGACCCTCGCCCAATCCAATCCACCTGCTGGCCTGACCGTGCCTCTGTTGGCGCTCTGGTTGGATGGCAAGGACGATTGGGATGGGTCCCACGACGCCCTGCAGGGCCAGCCCGACGGCAATGGTTCGGCCTGGGTTCACGCTTATCTGCACCGCAAAGAGGGCGATCCGGCCAACGCTGGCTACTGGTATCGCCGGGCCGCCCAGCCGGAATCGACCGCAACCCTGGCCGAGGAGTGGGACGCCATCGCCACAGCGCTGCTGGCTGCCGGCCTATGACTGGCCCATCTCTGGCCCCCAGTCTTGTCAGCGTACAGCCCTCTCTGATCCGGGAATTGGCGAATGTGGCCTTTGGGATGGAGGGCGTGTTGCGCCTGCAATTCGGCGAGTCGAACCTGCCCACGCCGGATGTGATCGTGGCCGCGGTCAACCAGGCGATTGCCGACGGCTACACCTTCTACACAGAAAACGCGGGGTTGCCCAGCTTGCGTGTAGCCATTGCTGCCAAATATGCCCAGCTTCATCAGGTGACGCTGGACCCGGGGCGGGAGGTGCTGATCAGCGCGTCCGGGGTGCAGGCGCTAAACGTCTCGATCCGCTGTGTGATCGATCACGGCGACGAGGCGCTGGTTCTTAGTCCGAATTGGCCCAACGGATCGGCGATTGTGGAAATGTTCGGGGCGCGGGCGCGGGAGATTCCTTTGGTGCGTCAGGGTAGCCGCTACACCATCGATTTCGACGCCCTGGCCGCGGCGCTGACAGCCTGCACCCGCCTGCTCATCTACACGTCTCCATCCAATCCCCTGGGTTGGGTTGCTACGGTGGACGAGCAGCAGGCTCTGCTGGACTTCTGCCGCGCCCACAATTTGTGGCTGTTGGCCGACGAGGTCTACGAGCGATTGTACTATGGTGGCTCGGTGGCTCCGTCGATTTTGCGCCTGTGCAGCCGGGAGGATGCGGTGATTGTGGTCCAGTCTTTCTCCAAGAGCTACCGCATGACCGGCTGGCGGCTGGGCTGGGTGGTGAGCCGGGCTGATCTGGTGGCGAAGGCGTCGCAGCTCAACGAATTTATCGTTTCTCACGCGCCGTCGATGATCCAAAAGGCGGGAGAGACTGCTCTTGCCCAAGGGGATGATGAGATTGCCGGGATGGTGGAGTTATTTCAAGAACGGATGAATTTCTGCTATCAGGCTTTGGCGTCGGTGGACGGCATTTCCCTTTCCAAACCCGAAGGCGCGTTCTATCTCTTCCCAGAGATCGAAGGGGTGGACGATTCGTTTGCCTTTGCCTTGGCCCTGCTGAAAAAGGAGAAGGTGGCCGTTGCGCCGGGGAGCGCTTTTGGCAATGGCGGCGAAGGGGCTATCCGCATCTGCTATGCGCCGGGGATGGATGTGTTGGAACCCGCCATGGAACGCTTTGTGCGTTTTGTCGGGTCGAATCGGTGGTCGTGATGATGAATTTTGTGATGAGTGGCCGATGTATCTACTGGGAGGAATGGTATGAGGACCGAAGATGAACTTGACGACACCGTTTACAAGGTAGTCGTCAACCACGAAGAGCAGTATTCGATCTGGCCCCAGCATCGCGAGATGCCACTGGGCTGGAAGGATGGGGGCAAGAGCGGGACAAAGGTGGAATGTCTCGCCTATATCGAGGAAGTCTGGACCGATATGCGCCCGTTGAGTCTGCGTAAGAAGATGGAGGAAGCGGAAAAGCAAGCAAAGCAGGAAGAGTAGGCGCGATAGAGGTTAAACCGCCAACCGACTCACCACCTCTTCCAGCACGTTGGCCGCTGCTGGGATGCCCCCAAGGCTGGCAAATTCTGCCTGCAACCCACGGGCATTGCGGCGGATGGCCGATTCGTCGGGTAAGGCATTGCGCAAGGCTTGCACCAATACGGGGATCGTCACGTTTTTGGGGGCTATGCGGTAGCCTACACCGCTGCGCGCCACCCCTTCGGCTTGGCGGGCCTGGTCTGCCGCATGGGGAACGACAATTTGGGGCACGGCATGGGTGACAAGCGCGTGGGTTGTGCCCGCGCCACCATGATGAATAGCACCGGCCGCATAGGGTAATACTTCTGAAAAATTGACCCGACCCACCATCACCGAAGGTTTAGGCAAACGGGCACGCAACTTTATGCTCCACTCGCTGTTGACATCGTTGCCCACAGCCAGAATCGGCAGACAGCCAACCTGGACAGCCGCATGGGCCGCAGCCACAAAAAAGTTGGGGTCGTCGGTAAATGCGGTGCCCAGGGTAATAAAAACCCAGGGTTGATCCATCGGGAGCTGGTTGAGCCAGGGGGTCTTCCAGGGCTGGGCTGGCGGTGCAATCCCACCCACCAATCGGTTTTGGGGTAACAAGTTCAGCCCCGCAAACCAGCGTGGACTCCAATAGGTAAGATGCAGATGGGGCGAGAACAGGGCTGGCGCGTCTTTCTTTTCCCAATTGAGACCCCCAATAGCAAACCGGGTGCAGAGAAGAC
>JAHEML010000038.1:2570-11611 GCA_024643705.1 Caldilineaceae bacterium
ACCGTTCCGTGGTCATATCGGCCACAAACTGGGCCTGCTTCGGCAAAGTTGTCTGAATAGCGGGCCAGCCGGCCACAGCAAAAGGCACACCCAGAATTTCGGCGCTCAACCCGGCTGCGGCCACGAACATCTCACTCACGATCAGGTCGGGTTGCACGTCCTTGCCGATAGCGACCATTTCCTTCGTCGCCGCGGTAACCCGCTCCACATCAAACCACTGATCCAGCGAGCGCACCATGCGTTGGCGGGCAAAATCCTGGGCCGAGTCCGTCTCGTCCCGGCGCAAGGGCGGGGGCAGAGGCCAGCGCCAGCCCGTTTCGGTCATCACATGGCCGGTTATCTGATTGGCTGCCAACAACCCTTGCACCTCTTGCCCGCTAGCCCAATGTACATCGTGCCCCCGGCGCGCCAGTTCGGCTCCGGTGGCAAGAAAACCACCCCAGTCCAGATGACCGACCAATGGCGCAGAAGCAAAGAGGAAGCGCATGGATCAACCGCAGCCAGGGGTGATGCGATAGAGACCGCCACCGCCTGTGCCCACCCAAAGAGCACCATCCGGCGCAGTGGCGACTGCTTGGATGGGCCAGCCCAGCAGCACACGTTCGGCCACCAGCCGCCCGCCTGCGTTGGCAACCCGATAGAGACCAGGGTCTCGGCCATATTGGGCGTAGAATATTGTGCCGTAGGCCCAGGTGATGCCAGTGGGGGCTGAGGTGTTCAGGAGTGGGAGCACGGGCGCTGTCCACCACTCCTTTTGGATACCGGCCAAGGCCATGGGAAAGCCATAATAGGGTGTGGCGGATTCGTCCCCCGCGGCTGCGGCAGGGGGCAGGCTGCCGGGATCAAAGAAGTTCACCTCGTCGCCGGCTGTGCGATCGCCGGGGACATTGGTTGCGCCGTTGTCGGTGAACCAGAGGCGACCCGACGGATCAGCTGTCAATCCATAGGGGTTGCGTACCCCCCGGGCTGCTGTCTGAAATACACCGATAGTACGCTCCGATGTCAGCCGATCCACTCGCGCCCGCACAATGCGCGAGCCAAACGAGTTGCCCCCGGCAATGCTTGTCGCCAGGGATTCTGCTGGCACGTCCCCGTCACCCACCCCAATGATCCCGTCCGAAAAGCCATCGCGCACCCCGCCTGCCGAGACGTAAAGCCAGCCGTTGACAATGGCAATGCCGTTGTTGGCGTGGAAGAGCCGCCCATCCACCGAGAAGCCTGCGGCCAACCGTTCGTATTGCCCACCATCCACAATTCGGCCTACTTCTCCGGCGCGGTTGAGGTAAAGCACCCCATTCTGCCAGACCATTCCGGTGATTCGACCCGATTCGGCCAGGATTTCGCCTAGAGGATCGTTGTCGTTGCCGGAGTAGACGGCGATCGAGCGGCTGGGGTGAAAGGCGTCGAAGAGGATATTAGGGTCTTGGGAACCGGTGGTAGGAGAATCCAGCCCCAAAAAGAGGCGTCCATCCGGGGCGAAGGCCAGGCTGGTGATCCCGCGCTGGTTATCCAGTTTGCTCTGTAGACGCTGTTCGACGCAGAAACCGCCTTGGGGGATCATCCACGGATCGTTGTCCGATGGAGAAGGCAATCCCAGTGGTGCTGCATTCAGCCCAACCCGTGGGGTTGATCCCGACGGTGCCGATGCGGCTTGCGCTGGTTGGACCGGTGCCGGTGTGGTTTGCACTGCGGGCGTGTCGGCCGTGGCTGAAGTGGCCGGTGCGGCTTGCGGTTGGGGTGCAACTTCTTCGGCGGGCACGGTGGTCAGACCAAACGGGCGTGAAATGCGGCCCCTGAGAATTTTGTCCACATCTCCCTGGCTATCTTTCTGGGAGGCGGGCAGATAGTTGGCTATTTCACCTGCCGGTGGCGAGGCCGCGCAGCTAGCGAAGCGTACCAGGGTGCTGTTGATGAATATTTGAGTCGAATCCGTCGGTTCGTCGCAATTGTTGGCTGCCGGGTTGTAGTCGCTGTTGCCGATGCGCAGCCACAAAGATTCTTGGGCTGGTTTGGTTGGGCGTGTTTCCGGCGCGCCGGTTCGTATCCAATCGTAGATCAACCGTTTATCGGCCTTCGACAATTCGCCCACCAGCGGCATGACTCCGGTGGAAATCTGATACCAAAGAAATGATTCGGCCGGGCTACCTGGCACAACAACCGGCCCGTGGATGCTGCCCGCCATCAACGATTCGTAGTCGGTCACCTTTAGTTCGGCGTTCTGCAGCAAGTCCCCGTGGCAGACAGCGCAGGTGTTGATCAGGATCGGTTGAATATCTTCGGTGTAGCCTACGTCGGGATAGCCGCTGCCCGGCTCCAGGCGGTTGAGCGAGAGCATAGGCTTGGTTTCACTTTGGGCGTACACTCCTTCTACACGCACGACCGTGCCTGCAGGCGCTCGGCCAACCCGACACCCATCCACGGCGGGTTGGGTGCGCACGTTTGCATTGGCCTGCATTACGGCATAGGCAGGTTGGCCATCCGCGAGACAGGCGATTGCATCCGAAAGAGCGTCGGCTGGACGGTATGCGCCCGCCCCGCCCTGGCTGTCGGGACCTGTGCGGGGCAGTAGAGGAGCCGAAACCTGCATAGCGGTTTCGGCTGTGACTGTTTCTGCTGTGGTCTGTCCAGTTACGGGTGTTGCCATTTCCACAACCAGCAGGGATTGTTCGGCACAGCCAGCCAGAATCAAGCTCAGGCCGAGAAAGAAAAGGCAAAGCCAAAACGGAATGGCTTGCACAGGGCGTGGGTTCGTTTTCATCCATCCTATTCCCATCGATAAAATCCCGGAGTCCCTGAAAATAGGGATTCCGAAACCCTGGTTTGATCGAAGAACATCTGTAACTACCAAGCCATAGACCGGATTTTTGCCACGAATTGCACGAATTGCACGAATTTGGCTCAATCATTCGTGAAAATTCGTTGAATTCGCGGCAAAGGGTTGGTAGTTACGATCATCTCTCAATTCAATCAACCGTGTTTGAGATCGTTTCCTGATCTGTCTCCGTCTGCAGAATCGCCCGGGCTGTGATCATATCCCGTCGAATTTGGGCGATTAGACTATCCAAATGATCGAAGCGCTCTTCCCCACGTAGCCGCTGAACAAAGGCCAATGAGAGTGTCTTTCCATAGAGATCATCGCTGTGGCCGGGCGCTGGGAAATCGAAAATATGGCACTCTACCCGGCGTTCGGTGCCGCCCACTGTCGGGCGCATTCCGATATTGGTGACACCGGCCAGGCGTGGCGCAGTCGGCTGTTCATCGGCCCAAACCCAGGTGGCATAGACACCATCAGCCGGCAACAATCGCTCTGGCGCAATGCTCAGATTGGCCGTGGGTATGCCAATTGTGCGCCCCCGTTGATCCCCATGCACAACTCTTCCGCTGATGGAATAGTCGCGCCCCAACATCCCCGATGCCCGTTCCACCTGACCATCGCGCAGGGCCTGTCGAATGGCATCGCTGCGTACTTCTTCGCCCCCTATGCGCACCGGCTCTACCACATCCAGGCTTACGCCCATCTCTTCTCCCAACTTCGCCAATACATGCAGGTTGCCTCCCCGGTTGCGCCCAAGAGCGAAATCCGGGCCGACGGTCAGACCGATCAGACCAAGATGATGCACAAGCAACTGCAAAAAAGCGCGGGGTTCTAATTGGGCCAATTCTGGGGTGAATGGTTGGAGCACTCCCAGGTCGATACCCTGATCAGCGGCCAGTTTCAAGCGTTCTTGGGGGGTGGTTAAGAGCGCAAGCGGCAGGTGGGGGCGAAGGATCGTCAGCGGGTGGGGATCGAAGGTGAGAAGTGCTGATGACGCTGCCTGCGCGGTTGCCTGCTGGCGCAGACGCTCCAGGAGCATCTGGTGACCACGATGAAGTCCGTCAAAATTGCCAATCGTAAGAAATGTCGGGCCGGGTAGGGTTGCTTCCCGGATGTCGCGAATGATCTGCATTGGGGTGTAAATACCCTCGATTAATGAGCAACCGTTTCGCTGACCCATACCGGGAACGGTTGCCACATAACGGTTGCTACATAACAGTCACTACATAGATATTTAGTCAGTAGCCGTATCAGCTAGCCATTTCTCGGCTTTGCACAACAACCCGCCACTGGCTTCGGGCGATTTTTCTAACACCCGGACAATGCCAAGCAGTTGCCCTGCTTCGTTGACTGCCTGGGCAACACTACCAACCTGGGTAACGTCACCAACCTGGATAGAAGCAGGATCAAGCCAAACCCGTTGCCCCTGGCCCAGGCGCAGAGCAAAGGCTTCGTCGAGGACAATCCGAGGCAACAGAAGCCCTGTGCCTGGAGAAAGCAGCACAGAGTCCCATTCACCACTATTGGCCGCGTCTTGGATTGCGTCCAGGGTGTGGGCGGTTGCCACGGTGAATGGTCCGGCTGCTTCCCGCCGTAGATAGCTTAGATACCCGCCGCATCCCATCACTTCGCCCACATCGTGGGCCAGGCTGCGCACATAAAACCCAGCACTGCACCAGACCCGCAACCAAAGTTGGTTGGGTGGTTCTACCGAGAGTAGCTCCAGACGGTGAACCGTGGTTGGACGTGCATCCACGATCACTTTTTCACCCCGGCGCGCCTTGCGATGCAGGCTTTCGCCGCCCTGCTTCAGGGCCGAATAGGCTGGCGGGCGTTGCTGGATATCGCCCCGAAAGCGCTCTAGCACATGTTCCACATTGGCTGCATTCAAGTGTGGAACCGTTTGGCGGGGCGACATTTGCCCCAACGCGTCGTAGGTATCTGTGGTTGCGCCCAGGGTGATACGGGCCGTGTACTCTTTGTCGTGGCCCTGGTAGTATTCGACCAGCCGGGTAGCCGCGCCCAGGCAGAGAACCAAGACACCCGATGCCATGGGGTCCAGGGTGCCGGTGTGGCCGATCCTGCGTTGGCGGCTCCAGCGTCGCACCCGCTGCACCACATCGTGGCTGGTGGGTAGATCAACGCCTGCCGGGTTTAATACGTCTTGGTCAAGCCCGGGCTTGTCGATCACGAGCAGGCCGTTCATCCCACCTGTTGCGGGTACATGTTTAGCCATGATTGGCTTGGCTGCTCTGGGCAAAGGACGACATATGCTCTCGATGGAGACGACGCAACGCTGCCACAGCCGTCTCTACCACTGTGTCCAATGGGCTGAAGAGTGTGCATCCAGCCGCTGGCGCGTGGCCACCACCCCCAAGAGAGACAGCCACTGTGCTCACATCGAAGCCTGGATTGGCCCGAAAGCTGCATTCAACAACGGTTTGCCCGGCACTGTTGATCCGTTCGGTAAAGGTTGCGCTGATGTCTGCCTCTCGGGCCGATAGGAGAAAATTCGCCAGACCTTCCGTGTCGCGATCGGTTGCGCCCATCTGGTTGCGTTGTGTCAGGGAAAATGTGGCCCAGATCACGCCATCCATCAATTCTGCACTGTTGAGGATCGCCCCCCACAGGCGCAAGCTTGCAAAAGTGCGCCTTTGCAGGGCGTTGGACACAACCTCTTGAATGGATGCGCCACCTTCGGTCAACTGCACAGCGGCCTGGAGGACACAGGCATCTGTGCTGGAAGTGCGAAAGCCCAGGGTGTCGGTAACAAGGCCGGTAAGCAAGGCGACCGCCAGATTCCCCGTTGCAGGCACACCCAAAGCTTCAGCCAGGTAGATGAGCATTTGGCACACAGCCGCACACCGGGGTTCCACCCAATTGATCGTGCCAAATTCTGTGTTGGTAATGTGGTGATCGATGTTGATCAGGGGGATGTTAGCGTGATACTCTGTGCGAAAGACATCCCCCATGCGGTCCGCGCTACCTGCGTCCATGCTGATGATGAGATCATATGTCTCCTGCACCTGAGTCACACCGACAATTGTATGAAAACCAGGTATGTAAGCAAAGTCTTCCGAGGGTTTGTCCGCCAGAGCCAGGGTAGGATTCTTGCCCAACGAGCGCAGAATCCATCCCATTCCCAGCAAGCTTCCAATGGCGTCGCCGTCGGGCGAGACATGGCTGACACAGAGAATACTCTCGGCCTGCTGGATCGCGGCACCAATGGCACTCGCTTTCCCTAAAGGCAGAAAGCGAGTGCATGCAGGATTTGGTTGGGTCATGCCCCGGGCTCCTCGGCCTGTTCCTGGTGATCGACGCTGTGATCGACACTGGTTGGCTCGTTGGGCGTGTCAACCGATACTACCCGCCCTTCGCGTTCGGCTGCAATGCGACGCAGAAGTTCGTCTATACGTGCGGCCCGTTCAGGTGAATCGTCGTAGTAGAAGATCAGCTCCGGAACGACTCGCAGACCGCAGCGTTGGGCAATCTCGCGCCGCATGAATGCGCTGGCATTCTTTAGCCCGGTCAATACAGCGCGCCGCGAGACAGTTTCATCTGAGTGGGTGACGTAGATTTTGACTGTACGCAAGTCCCGGCTGACATCAAGATTTGTCACACTCACGAGTCCGAGACGGGGGTCTTCCAGCTCGTTGCCGATTAGAATCGATAGCTCCTGGTAGAGGAGTTCGGAGACACGCTCCTGTCGAATTGTACTCATGGCTCATTTCTGTCTTGCAGTGAAAATGTTATCGAACCTGCCGTTTTTCGAGGACTTCGATAATGTCCCCTTCTTGCAGGTCTGTGTTGATACCACCAAGATGCAGACCGCATTCAAAACCGGAACGGACTTCGCTCACATCGTCTGTGAACCGTTTCAGGGTGGATATGGTACTCATGGCAATCTCTTCGTTATTGCGCAGTAGACGCGCCCCTGCATTGCGTTTGATGATACCATCCAACACCATGCAACCGGCAATCAGGCCACCCCGACGTACACGGAATAGCTGGCGCACTTCGGCGTGACCGACAACCACTTGTTCGAAGATCGGTTCCAGCATACCTGTCAACGCCAGTTCGATGTCTTCGATCATCTTGTAGATGATGTTGTAATGGCGGATTTCCACTTTCGACTGCTCGGCCCGAGATTGCGCGGCTTTGTCTACGCCTACATTAAAGCCAATGATGATGGCTTCACTTGCTTCGGCCAGCATCACGTCCGATTCGTTGATGTCACCGATGGCGGCCTGCAGAATTTTGACCCCGATCTCTTCGTTGGCAAGTTCTTCCAGGCTTTGCATAATCGGCCCAAGCGTTCCTTGCACATCGGCACGGACAATCAGGTTCAGTGTCTCGGTTTCGCCCTCTCCAATACGTGCAAAGAGATCTTCCAGCGAAACCTGGGGACGCGTCACCGATTGGGTGACTCGATCAATATCTTCTTGGCGGTCGTCAGCAATGGTGCGAGCCGTCCGGTCGTTTTTGGCACGCTCGAAAACTTCGCCAGCTGTGGGGACTTCTTGTAGCCCGAGCACAACAACCGGGGTGCTGGGGCCAGCTTTCTTGAGCGGTTTACCCTCATAATCGAACATGGCTTTGATCCGTCCCCATGTGGGGCCGACAACGATCGCATCGCCCTGCTTTAGTGTGCCATTTTGCACCAACAGGGTAGATGTCACGCCGCGATACTTGTCCAGTTCAGCTTCGATCACGGTGCCGATGCAATGGCCTTTGGGGTTGGCGGTGTAGTGCTCCAATTCAGCCACAATCAAAATGTTTTCCAGCAGATCATCGACGCCGGTTCCCCGCAGGGCACTCACGGGGACAACAATTGTGTCGCCGCCCCATGCTTCGGGCTGCAGACCTACTGTAGATAGCTCTTCCATCACCCGGTCGATGTTGGCATTGGCTCGGTCAATTTTGTTCAACGCGACAATGATCTGGACACCCGCTGCTTTGGCGTGATTGATCGCTTCGCGGGTTTGGGGCATGATCCCGTCATCGGCGGCGACAACCAGCACGACAATATCCGTCACCTGGGCACCCCGTGCACGCATGGCCGTGAAGGCTTCGTGGCCGGGTGTGTCCAGGAAAGTAATCTTGCGGCCGCCAATATCTACCTGGTAGGCCCCGGTGTGTTGGGTGATGCCGCCCGCTTCTGTGTCTACCACATTCGCTTTGCGGATACGGTCCAGTAGGGTTGTTTTGCCGTGGTCCACATGGCCCAGAACAGCCACCACCGGTGGGCGCTCAACCATGTCTGACTTGGTTTGGTCGGCCAGGATTTTTTGAACAAATATCCGTTCTTGGGGCCTGGTGTCGTGGTGTATTTCCTCTGCTTCTTCCGGCTCCTCTTTTTCCTCGACCGCCGGCCAAACGATAGTCACACCCAACTCTTCGCCGATGATCGTCGCTGTGTCGTGGTCCAGTGTCTGATCGATGGGAGCCATGATGCCGTATTGCATCAATACCTTGATGAGATCGATTGGGCTGCGCACCATCAGATCGGCCAAATCCCGTACCGTGATGTGGGAGCCAACTGTCACTTTTTTGGGTGACTTGGAACCGTTCTTGGCCTGGTCTGGTGCTGCTGCCTTTGGTTTTGTCATTGTTGCCATATGTTTCCGCCCCTCTGTTCCTTGGAATGCTCTATATCAGTTACCCATGCCCGATTGGACACCGTTAGCAATGTACTTATGTTTGGGTCAGCGTCCATTCGATCACGCGTGCATAGATGCCAACAATACCTGGCAAAAACAGACGTTTGCCTCGTTCCCAATGCGGATGCAAGGCAACATCTGAAACAGGTTTAAGACATAGGACGAACAAGATGGGGAGCCGAAATTCCTGGTGTAGAATGTGGCTGGTTACTACACAGTGGGTGTAGTGTTATCCAAGCCCCAGGAATGTTGGAGAAGAGAGGGGGCACAAATTGTGAATAGGTAATACCCTATCGAGTAGAACAACGGTATCATATCTACACAACCATCGCCATACTCCCCATCTTTGCCTCTCCGTGGACTACATCTCTGTCCCACGCAGACCGTACACCGCGCCTATGCGTCGACATCGGTCTGTTTGCACTTGTTGAAATTCATCATTTGTCGTGATCCATCATAAATGTATACACAAACCTCTTTCAGTATACCCGATCATAGATAGAACAGCGAAAAAGCATGTCGATATGATGTGTGTCGATATGATGGATCATGCCCCGTCAAGCTGG
>JAHEML010000651.1 GCA_024643705.1 Caldilineaceae bacterium
TATGCAGGCCGGTTTCTTCGCCATCAGCGGTGTGCTACCCCAGGACGAAGCCATCGAGCGCATCAAATACGCCATCCGCAAGAGCTATGGCAAGCGGGGCGAGTCGATTGTACAGCGCAACTTCGAGGCCGTGGACGCGGCGGTAGCCCATCTCCACGCCATCCCCGTGCCAGCCCAGGCCGACAGCCGCATGGAGATGCTGCCCGCCGTCCCTGGCGCGGCCCCCTCTTTTGTGCAACATGTGACGGCGACGATTATTGCGGGCAACGGCGACCTGCTACCCGTCTCTGCCCTGCCCTGCGACGGCACGTGGCCCAGCGCCACCACCCGTTGGGAAAAACGCAATATAGCGATGGAAGTCCCGGTCTGGGACCCGGATGTCTGCATCCAGTGTGGCAAGTGTGTGATGGTCTGCCCCCACGCGGTCATCCGCGCCAAAGTGGGTACGCCCGAAGCCTTTGCCCACGCACCGGAAGGTTTCCAAACGTCACCGGCCCGCTGGCGCGAGATGGACGGTCTGCAATACACCCTGCAAGTGGCGATGGAAGATTGCACCGGCTGCACTCTCTGCGTGGAAATATGCCCGGCCAAGAATAAATCCGCTGTGGGGCGCAAGGCCATCAATATGGAACCGGTGACACCCCTGCTCGAAAAGGGCGTGCGGGATTGGGATTTCTTCGTCAATCTGCCCGAATTTGACCGCACGGGCGCGGTGCATACAAACGGCAACGGTCACGTCACTATCGACACGCCGCCTGCCGATCACCCGTCCATCAACTTCACGAATGTCAAGAATATCCAACTGCTCCAACCCCTCTTCGAATTTTCCGGTGCGTGTGCGGGCTGTGGCGAGACCCCCTATCTGAAGCTGATCAGCCAGCTCTACGGCGACCGCACGATTATCGCCAACGCTACCGGCTGTTCCAGCATCTACGGTGGCAACCTGCCCACCACCCCCTGGGCAATGAACGCGGATGGCCGCGGTCCGGCTTGGAGCAACAGCCTTTTTGAAGACAATGCCGAGTTTGGCCTGGGGATGCGGCTCACGCTGGAGAAACAGAGCGCCTACGCGATTGAACTGGTGGAGCGGCTGCGGGCCTACATCGGCGACGACCTGGCGGGCGATCTCATTGCCGGGGCGGATGAAACCGACGAGAAATCTATCCAGACCCAACGGCTGCGGGTGGAGGAGCTGAAGGGTACGTTGCATGGGCTGCTTTCCCTGACACCCTCGCCCGCGGTCACGGCTGCCGAGTGGAAGCGTATTGAATTTTGGGCCAAAGACCTGCTTTCCCTGGCCGATGTGCTGGTGAACAAAATTGTCTGGATTATCGGCGGCGACGGCTGGGCCTACGACATCGGCTACGGCGGGCTGGACCACGTGTTGGCCTCTGGGCGCAACATCAACATTCTGGTCATGGACACAGAAGTCTATTCCAACACCGGCGGCCAATCCTCCAAGGCCACGCCCCTGGGCGCGGTTGCCAAGTTTGCCGCGGGCGGCAAGCCCACCCCCAAGAAGGATTTGGGAATGATGGCGATGAGCTACGGCAATGTCTACGTGGCCGAAATCGCGATGGGGGCCAGTGACAGCCAGACAGTCAAGGCGATTGAAGAAGCGGTGGCCTACAACGGGCCGTCGATTGTGATCGCCTATGCCCACTGCATCGCCCACGGCATCGACATGGCGAAAGGAATGGAGCAGCAGAATCTGGCGGCACAGGCCGGCTACTGGCCGCTCTACCGCTACGATCCCCGGCTGAAGGATGCGGGCAAGAACCCCTTTCAACTGGACAGCCGAGCACCCAAGATTCCGCTGCAAACCTACGCCTACAACGAAAACCGCTACCGGATGCTCGCCAAAAGCAACCCCGCCGTGGCGAAAGAGCTTCTTAGCCACGCGCAGGAAGCGGTCAACGAGCGTTGGCGTAAGTATGAAGAAATGGCGAAAGCGAAGGGGAACGAGGCTGAAAAAGCAACAGCCTGATCCTTTGCCTGGCGAAGCGTGAAACGTGATTAGGGCCGAGCGATCTCACGTTTCACGTTTCAGTCCTTACGATATAGATAGCTAATGTACGGATAGCCACTGAACGATAAAGGAATCACCTCCATGAATCTCTCAACCTCTTATCTCGGTCTGAAACTGTCCAACCCAATCGTGCCGTCGTCATCACCTCTCTCCCAGACACTGGATGGCATCCGCCGTATGGAAGATGCGGGCGCGGGTGCGGTGGTGATGTATTCGCTCTTTGAAGAGCAGATCGAATTCGAAAGCCACACCCTGGACCACTACCTGACCTACGGTGCGGAGAGCTACGGCGAAGCCTTGAGCTATTTCCCCGATCTGGGCCAATACAATGTGGGGCCAGATGAATATCTCAACCTCATCGCGGCGGCCAAGCGAGCCGTTGACATTCCCATCATCGGCAGTCTCAACGGGGCATCCCCCGGCGGCTGGATCGACTACGCTACCAAAATTCAGGAAGCTGGGGCCGACGCCCTGGAACTGAATATGTACTATGTGGCCGCCGACCCAGAGATGACCGGCGCGGAGGTCAACGAACTCTACCTGAACGTGCTGCGGGATGTACGCAAACATATCAGCATCCCATTGGCCGTGAAGATCGGGCCTTACTTCGCTTCCATCGCCAATATGTCCAAACGCTTTGCCGAGGAAGGGGCCAATGGCCTGGTCTTCTTCAACCGCTTCTACCAGCCCGATTTCGATTTGGAACGGCTGGAAGTTGTGCCGAACCTGACTCTCAGCACCCAATTCGCCATGCGCCTGCCCATGCGCTGGGTGGCGATTCTCTATGGGCGCGTGCCGGTGGACTTTGCCATCACCAGCGGCGTGCACACGTATGAGGATGTGCTGAAAGGGATGATGGCAGGGGCAAAAGTGACGATGATGGCCGCCGAACTCCTGCGCAACGGCGTGGGGCGCATCGGGGAGATCAAAGCCGAGATGACCCGTTGGATGGAAGAGCGGGAGTACGTCTCGGTGGAACAGATGCAGGGGAGTATGAGCCAGATCAATGTAGCCGACCCAGCTGCTTTCGAGCGGGCGAATTACATGAAAGTGCTTCAGTCCTGGCGCAACGATCC